>PLNF01000068.1 GCA_003141715.1 Bacteroidales bacterium
AAGAATAAAGAATCTGAATTGCTGGATAAAGAAAAAAGATTGCAGGAATTTGAACAGAATGCTTCTGCCAACTTACAAAAAAGAAATTCTGAACTTATCCAACCAATACTGAACAAAATACTTAAAGCAGTAGATAAAGTTGCAGCTGAAAACGGCTTTACCTATATCCTTGATGTGAGTAAAGGGTCGGTGGTATATACTTCAAAAGACAGTCAGAATATTAATCAACTGGTGCTGAGGATATTAAAGCCTTAGAAATATTATGCTGTGCGGTGTGAGGTCTTGCAGTCTTGTGGTCTTGCCGTTTCTCAGTTCAAATCTGTGATTCCCCTGTGAAATTCCTCCATTTACCGATATAGCATTTTTTAAACACTATCACAGTTTTATTTTTGTGCATCTTTCATAAAACCTTTTAAAACTAACCTGATGAAAAAGATTTTGTTATCATGTGTCGCAGTCCTGTTCTGTATTTCTGTCATAGCACAAAACAGTGTCACCCTTAAAATGAACCTGGAGAAAAATAAAGTTTACAGGTTTAGTTCTGCTTCGGAACAAACAATTACACAAACGGTAAATGGGAATCAGCAAACAATAGATTCCAAAACCAATAATACTGTTTCTATAAAAATGATTGATGCTACCGCCGATTTTATGATCGCTGAAGTGCGTTTTGATACTATTGTGAACAATACAAATTCAATGGGAAAAACGATCAATATGAGTTCGGTAAATGAAGGGAATATCAAATCGACAGAAACGGCCGATGTTATATCGTGTATCATGAACCGGTTAAGTAAAAATGCCCTTTATGTTAAAATGGATTTTGCCGGCAAGGTACTTGAAGTTGTGAATTCGAAAATGTTGTCCGATGTAATTATGAAAGATACCAGTTCTATTGCTCTCACCGGCCCTATGGCTTCGGGTGTAAAAACGCAGATAATAAATATGATCAGCGACAAGACGTTAAAAACCATGATTGAAACCTTTACCCGCCATTTGCCGGGGAAAATGGTATCCACTGGTGAAAGCTGGAATGTAACGCTGAATACAAATTCCGGAGGAATGTCGCTCGATATAATAACCGGCTATCATCTCGATGGAGTGCATGCCAGCTCAGCAAATATAACTGCCGAATCAAATATTAAGGCAGCAGAGAATGCTGTTCCTATGGAATCCGGCGGTGCTAAAATAACCTATGATGATTTAAAGGGAATGAGTAAATCAAACATGGTGATTGATATCCGTACCGGCTTAGTGGTTGGAGATAATGCAAAAACGCATATTGCCGGAACACTGGGAGTTAATGTAGCTGGAATGAGTTTGCAGATACCAATGGATATTAACGGGGAATCGAAAATTATTGCTTTGCAGTAATTTGATACACAAATAGAATGAGAAAATCTATATTCTGGTTACTGCTCATAACCTCCATTACAGCCCAGGCTCAAAACATTAAGGGAAAAGTTTGCCTGGAAAAAGATAAATCGCCCGTGCAGTTTGCTTCTGTCGGATTGATTCAGTTGCCTGATTCAACTATGATTACCGGAGTTATAACATTAACAGACGGTGGCTATTTATTCGAAAAAGTAAAACCGGGCAATTATTTTATGAAGGCAAGTTTCCTGGGATACAAACCGAATGGGAAAAAAGTCACTGTGGAGGCAGGTCAGGGTGAAATTGCTGTTGATACCATCTATTTAACCGAAACCACAGCCACATTAAATGAAGTGACGGTGGTCGGTGAGCGTTTAAAGGGTAAGGAAATGGTCGATCGCACCGTTTATGCCATTCCTGCTGTAATAGCCAAAACATCAACTAACGGGTACGATATCTTAAAGAAAATACCACAGGTAAATGTGGATTTCCAGAATAACATAACTCTTAACGGTAGCAGCAATTTTATTATTCAGGTCGACGGAAGGCAACGCGACAGGGATTTTCTTGCAAAACTTCTTCCGTCGGATATCGAGAGCATCGAAATTGTCAGCAACCCTTCAGGCAAATATGAAGGCAATATCGATGGGGTCATAAATATCATCCTCAAGAAAGAAGCGAGATATGGCCTGAACGGAAATGCAGGTATCAATATCAAGCCATTTAATAAGCCCACCACTTCTGCATCAGCCAGTCTCGATTATGCGCTCGGTAAAATCACCTTTTATGCGACTGCTTTCACTTTTACCCAGAAACTGGATATCAGTTCATCCACTGTAAGTAAATTTGCTGCGATCGATTCCACCACCAGCGCAGCAGGAAAAGGAGGGCTGTCAGTTACAAGTTCATCGATCAACACCGGATTCGATTATTACCTTAATGATAAAAATAACCTGAGTTTTAATGTAAGTTACAAACCTATCCGGCAGGATATCGATATATTCAGCGAAACCGATCTTTTTAAAGGAAATAATCCCCTCAATAAGATTTTATCTCCTATAACTAATAACTTAAGAAGTGACGAGGCTTCACTGTCGCTGTTTTACAAGAAGACATTTAAAAAGCCTGTTCAGGAGTTTACCGTTGATGTCAATTATTACCGGTTTAAATCGAACGAGGACAATGATTTCACGAATACCACCTACCCTTATAACAGCGATTCAACATTGAGTACTTACACCCGGTTTGAAAATGATGTTAACCAAAGGAATTATTTCTCCACTAAACTGAATTATGTCCAGCCTCTCGGTTTGTCTGCGAAAATTGAAGCAGGATATCAGTTATATTACCAGCAGATGAGCTATCTGTTTAATATCAATAACCAGGAATCGACCAATCTGTTTGATTATGCCGAGTTTCGTAATTCGGTTTATGGCGGAGTTACATGGAACCTGAAAAAAATCGGATTCCAGGCTATGTTGAGGATCGAAAATAGTCATATTAAGGCTGATTCGGTAACTGAACCGAAATATTCCTGCTTTTTACCTTCTGTCAATATTCAATATAAATTTTCAGCGTCGCATAATCTGAAATTTACTTATAACCGGAGAATTAACCGTCCGGGAATTTACGACATGGATCCGTATTATAAAGTAGACCAGAATTATAATATCACCCAGGGAAATCCTAATCTGAAACCCGATTATCGCGATCGCCTGCAGCTTACCTATACCTGGAACTTCGGCAGTAATTATTTTTCACCCTATGTTTATAAGGAATATTTTACCAATAAAGTTGGAAGGGAATATACTGTGATAAACTCACCTGTCTCCAACACCCTCACCACAATCACTAAACCATATAACCTGCTCAGCGGTAGTGAGACTGGTGGCGGTGTAAATGCCATGCTGTGGTATGTAAATATCAATGCCCGGATCTATAACGGACATTACAACGAGTACACCGGACAATCAATTATGATCCCTGCCGTGGATTATTTCTCGTACAGCATAACCAGTTATGCATTTGCCACCCTTGCCAAGAATAAGAAAACGACAGCATATGTTTTTATGAGTTATAACGGAGTAAATATGAATGCGCAGAGTAAAACATATAGCATTCCTTTTTATGGTATTGGCGGGCAGCAACAGATAAAGGACCATAGTTTTGGTGTATTCTGGTTATTGCCTCTTTCAAACAACATAAAATTCAGCAAAACCGAAACGAATACTCCGGCCTACAGCTCCACGAATACGATTGGATTTAATGTTTCGAATTATATTCAGTTCATGTATTCCTTTAAGTTCAACAAAGGAAAGAATGTTAAAAAACTCGACCGGAAGATAGACGTGGAGAGTGATAGTAAAAGCCAGGTAATCGGGAAATAACAGTCACAATCTTACGCTCAAAAGCTTCAGCGATGGAGCGACGAAGGAAGTGTCTTGCGGTCTTGCGGTCGCGAGATCGCGAGGTTTTGCTTATATTAGCTCTTTTACATATCTTTCGGATATCCGGATCTGTCAAAATAATATAATTATCAAATGGGCATACCTGCAATCATCCAAAAGAAATTCAAATCAACTAATCATATTGAGTAAATATATATTACAATCAATTTTATGAACAATAAAAACAAAAGATCAATAGCAATTGGTTTATTCCTTTTGCTTATCAGCCAGACAGCCTTAATTGTAAAAGCACAAATTCCCAGAGAATATAAAGGAAAGCCTTTTAACGACAAGTTTTATAAAGCCGGAGCCCAGGTGATTCCCGGCAGAGTTGAACTGGCCTATTACGATCTGGGCGGGGAAGGAATTGCTTATCACGACGTAACTCCTGCAAACGAAGGTAGTGTGTTGAACCATACTAAGGGACATGCACGGCCCGGCGTTTCAGAATACATCTGCTTTTTTCGTGAAAATGAAGGAGTCGATATTTCTTATACCAAAGATTGGGCTGATTTTAATCATCCTAACAAAGTTGATCCCAAAGTAAACCAGCTTTACATTGGATGGGAAGAAGATGGAGAATGGACCAACTATACTGTTGATATAAAAGCGGCAGGAAAATATAAAATTGTTACCGTTTATGGTAACGAAGACAATAAATCTACACTATGGCTGAATAATCAGAAAATTTGTGACCTGAGACTGCCGATAAGTACAGGAAACTGGCACTATTGGGATCAGGCGACTATTGGTGAGGTAACATTTATTAATACCGGTTTAAATCTGCTCACTCTCAAGTATAATAAAGGTTCAAATCTTGCTTACCTGGATTTTATCCTTGTTGAAGAATTAAAAAAATAAGAAGTCATATAAAACACCCCGTCATGACAGAAATAATTAAAGAATTCATCACTGATCCTGAAAAACTTGAGAGGCTCTATCGGGAAGACAAAAAGTCTTTTGAAGCTGATTTTGTGAAAATCTATCCTGAGATTGAGAATACCGAAATAGCAAAATTCTGGAAAAGCCGGTTGGATTTTGACAAATCTCCCGAAAAAATAAAGGTTGCCTTCGGTACCAACATTTTTATAATGATTGCAGTTTGTTTATTTGCAGGATTTCTCATCAAAATTCCGGATCTTTTTAATATTAATGTAACCAGCTTCCATTATTATGAGAAGGAAACAGGAATAATTGTCTTCCTTGGTCTTGCAATTTATTCATTTGCAATTAAAAGAGATTTCATCAAAAAAAACCTTGTTATCACTTTTCTGATCTTTTTAATATCGATAATATATATTAATCTTCTGCCTGACTACAATAAAAGCGCCTCTATCAACCTTGCCTATATTCATATGCCTCTGCTTATGTGGTGTCTGTACGGACTGGTTTATATTGACTTTGACTACAGTAATTATGTTAAACGGGTTGATTATATCAGGCACAATGGAGATCTTGCAATTATAGTGGCGTTAATCATATTAGCCGGAGGAATATTAATGGCAATTACAGTTGCTTTATTCCAGGGAATCGGTGTTCCTGTCGGAAAATTTTACACAAACTATATCGTACCTGTTGGCTTTGTTTCTGCTCCGGTAGTTGCATCTTTTATATTGAAATACTATTCAAGCCTTTCAAATAAAATAGCACCAATAATTGCAAATCTGTTCAGCCCGCTGGTCCTGATAACCTTAATTATCTATCTGATAACCATAGCTATCACTGGTAAAAACCCATACAATGACAGAAATTTCTTATTGATTTTTAACATTATGCTTATTGGTGTGATGGCCATCATTGTCTTTTCGGTTTCAGAAACATCAGTTGACAGGAAACAAAAATTCAGTGCGATGGTTTTATTCACGCTTTCAATAGTTACTCTCCTTGTAAACCTGATTGCTTTATCAGCAATTTTTTACAGGCTTGGTGAGTACGGATTAACACCAAACAGGTTAGCAATTGTGGGCTCCAACATTTTGATTTTTATTAACTTGATTTTGATTACGATTGATTTGTTTAAGATAAATTTCAAAAAGTCAGAACTCGAAAAAGTGGAGCTTACTATCTCAAAATATTTGCCTGTTTATATAATCTGGACTTTGATTGTGGTGTTTGGATTTCCGGTTATCTTTAGGATGAATTAAAACTTGTCCGCTGTACGAGATAAGCGGTTAATTTGTTGGAATAAGGGATACCGTACGGACTGACAGGAAGAGAAATGGACTAAACCTGTAAATTATTATATGGTTTAGACGATTAATTTATTGATTATTAAAATGATGAAAAGAATACTGATAACTTTATTTTTCTTTGTTTTTCTTTGCATAAAACTTGCAGGTCAGAGAATAGATACGGACAGACCTGACCAGACCGATTCACCGACGATTATTCCTATAAAGAGTTTTCAGATTGAAAGTGGCTTTCTCGATGGTTATACATATAATTCAGGCAACAGGGAAAGACAACTTTTACTCCCGACAACTCTTTTAAGATATGGACTTTCAAAAAATATTGAAATAAGAATAGTTGAGCAGGTGGAAAGAATATAAAGCGCAGATCCGGCTTATGACCATTTTGGATTAAGTGATATAGAATTAGGCGCAAAGATTCAAATCTTTAGAAAAGAAGGCAATAATACTGAGATCGCATTTATTTCTCATCTTATACTGCCAACCGGTTCGAATGGATTAACCGGTAAAAAAACAGGAACATCAGATAAAATGACTGTTTCTCACTCCATCAATGAGATTTTAGATATCGGGTACAATCTCGGATATAACTATTCAGGCATTGGAAAAGGAGATCTCATATATTCAGTTTCTTTTGGTGCCGAAATTTCAAAAAAGATCAGATATTACGCTGAAACATATGGTGAAATAACCGACATTAAAGATCTGATTTCCAATTTTGATTCAGGTTTCACTTATCTGATAAAAGATAATCTGCAGGTGGCACCGGAATAAATCAGAAAATGCACTATTTTTCGGTTGGTTGCGGTTGGAATATCTGCCGGAAAGAGAACAACCGGAATATTTGATACTGACTTGGAATAACTTTCCTTTTATCGATAGAATCAGGCTTTTCACCGAAATTAATTATGAACGAAGCTACTGATCCAGTATTTTTCGGTTGAAAATAAAATTTAACGGTTAAAAAAAGATTTACCATGTATACGAATTGGCTAAATGACATCCTGAGATGCCCGGAGACTCATGAGACATTAATCTTTGATGGAAACAGTTATGCATCAGATGGGAAGGTTTATAAGGTTGAAAATGATATATTGTCAATAGTGTTTCCGGATCAATTAGCCGGCAACGACTCAAAATATAATAAATTCTATAACATCCTGGCTCCCCTGTACGATCTGAATGAAAGAGTCATGGGCAAATTGCTGGTTGGCGTTGATATGGTAAAAGGAAGAAAGCAGATTGTATCCTTCCTTGGTTTGAAACCAGGTATGAGGATTTTAGAAGTTTCTCCGGGACCGGGAGTTTTTCAGAAGTACTTGAGGAATGATATCGGTGAAAAAGGCGAGCTGGTGGCTCTTGATCTGTCAATGGGAATGTTGTGTCAGTGTCAGAAGCGAAATAAAAAGCTCAATGTTCAGCTGATCCATGGTAATGCGCAATACCTTCCCTTTGCCGACAATAGCTTTGATGCATTATATCACTTTGGAGGAATAAATCTTTTTAACGATCCTCAGAAAGCTATCAGCGAATTTATCCGGATTGTAAAGAAAGGCGGAATTGTGAGCTGGGGGGATGAAGGATTCTCAGAAAACTACAGGAACGTACCCAAAAAAAAATTGATGCTTAAAATCAATCCGGGTTTTGGTAAGCCGAGACCGGTTGTTCCTGATTCAGTGTATGATGTAAAAGAGAATGAAGTTTATGATGGTCTTGCTTACCTTATTGTAGCCAATAAAAAATAAATATCTGAACATTAAATAATCTGCTAAATATGAAATCACCCGAAAGAAACAGAGTTTGCAGTGTCGAACGTGCAGGAGCGCTGGATATAAGTCTCAGGAAGCTGCTCCAGAATCCCCAAAAAATTTTGAAACCTTTCATAAAGGAAGGAATGACCGTTGCTGATTTAGGTTGCGGTCCCGGCTTCTTTACAATTGAAATGGCAAAGATGGTCGGCAATAACGGAAAAGTTACGGCTGTTGATTTGCAGGAAGGCATGCTTGATATTGTCAGAAAGAAAGTGAAAAATTCAAAACTTCAGAACATAGTTGAATTTCATAATTGCCTGAATGATAAAATAGGTTTATCTGAGACATTCAATTTTATACTGATATTTTACATGCTTCATGAAGTACCTGATCAATCGGCATTTTTAAGGGAAGTTTTTTCATTATTAAAACCCGATGGTAAAGTTTTGATAGTTGAACCAAAATTCCATGTCTCCAAAACTGATTTCAGTAATTCAGAGGAGATCCTTAAAAGTATCGGATTTGACATTATTGAAAAACCTAAAGTATTTTACAGCAGGTCCGTCGTTATAAGAAAAAGATAAGCCATTACTCACAACCAGCTGTATCTAAGGACTTGCGAATTAGCATAGTACAGACATTATGTATTAGCAGCCAAATAAACTAAAATAATCTTGACTTTATTGAAATTATTTCTTATATTTGTTAATTAGTAGATAAGAATCATTCTCATTAGAT
>PLNF01000139.1 GCA_003141715.1 Bacteroidales bacterium
ATAACCCGGCTGAATGGAATGCCCTGAAACTGATTAATGAGAAAGGGGAGTTTCTTTCAGCCCGGGATGGGATGGAGGTACTGGAAATTGCTGCCAGAGAAGATTTTAATTTTATTTCGAACGATCTCGTCGGATCTCTTGAGCATGATGACACATGGGGGAAGAAGCATATTGATCTGATTCTCGCTTTAAATCTTGTTGATATAAAAGCAATTAAAACTGCAGGATTAACCGTTGCTATAGATTGTGTCAACTCAGTCGGAGGAATTATTCTGCCACAACTGCTCAGGTCTTTGGGTGTAGATAAAGTTATTGAACTGAATACAATTCCTGATGGTAATTTTGCACACAACCCTGAACCATTGCCAGAAAACCTTAAGGGTATTTCAGAGTTCGTAGTCAATGGGAAAGCCGATATTGGTTTTGTTGTTGACCCGGATGTTGACCGTCTTGCTATTGTTTGTGAAGATGGAACGATGTTTGGTGAAGAATATACCCTTGTTTCGGTCTCAGATTATGTCCTTAAAAATACTCCGGGAAATACAGTATCTAATCTGTCTTCAACAAAAGCTCTGAGAGACATAACTTCCGGATATGGATGCAAACACTACTCAGCTTCTGTTGGTGAAGTGAATGTTGTGGAAGAGATGAAAAAAAGAGATGCTGTAATAGGTGGGGAGGGCAATGGAGGAGTTATTTATCCCGAACTGCATTGGGGTCGGGATGCCCTGGTTGGAATAGCTCTTTTCCTGTCGCATCTTGCAAAAAGCAACATAAAGTGTTCAGCTTTGCGAAAATTATATCCGGAATATGTTATTGCCAAGAAAAAACTTGCACTTGATCCTGCCATCGAATTTAGCCACATCATAGAGGCTGTGAAGGATCATTTTAAGGGTCATTTAACAGATGAGAGAGATGGTTTATGGATTGAGCATATGAACGGCTGGGTTCAGATCAGGAAATCGAATACAGAACCTATAATGCGTATCTATGCTGAAGGAAGGACCAGCCAGGCGGCAGATGATCTGGCTAATACCGTTATAGGGATTGTTAAAAAAACCCTCTGCCGCTTTGCGGCATCTCCCACATTGGGGATTTTGTTTCATGACTAGAACCCCTCTGCCGCTTTGCGGCATCTCCCCTAAAGGGGCGATAATACTCTTATTTAGCTTAATTTTACTAAAACAGTGAAGATTTTTCCCCCCTTGGGGGGAATGTAAAAGGGGTTATGATCATAAAGAATCAGCTTTCACCTGATTAATAATTGATTGTTTTTATAAAATTTTAATATCTTTGCGCCTCAATCAAAGAAGAATAAAGAAAAACTCGTATATAATCCCAAAAGAATAGACAAATGCAGAATAAAGCAGCTATCATCGTTCTGGCAATTGCATTAGGGTTGGTATCAATTTATCAGCTTTCATTCACTGTTGCGACCTACAAGGTTAAGAAAGAAGCAAGAGCTTATGCAAATGGAAACCTGGAAAAAGAAACTCAATACCTCGATTCAATCTCCGCCTTACCAAAAGAAAAATGGAGTTTCATTGGAAACACATTTAAAGAGTGTCAGAGAAAAGAGTTGAACCTCGGTCTCGACCTTAAAGGCGGGATGAACGTTATCCTCGAAGTATCTGTTGAAGATATTTTAAAAGCTCTTTCAAACTATAACCCTGATAAAACTTTCAATGCAGCTCTTGTCCGCGCAAAAGAACTTCAGAGATCGAGTCAGTCAGATTATCTTACTTTATTCGGCAGGGCTTTCCAGGAAATTGACCCGAATGCTAAACTGGCCTCAGTATTTGGAACAGTTGAACTAAAGGAGAAAATCAATTTTAATTCGACAAACGATCAGGTTTTAAAAGTACTTGATAGTGAAGTTTCGGGGGCTATAACTAATGCATTTAATATCCTTCGTACCAGGATTGACCGTTTTGGAGTTGTACAGCCAAATATTACACAGCTGGCAACCAAAGGGCAAATTCTTATTGAATTGCCCGGGCAGAATAACCCGAAACGAGTTCGTGAGCTGTTGCAGGGAACTGCCAACCTTGAATTCTGGGAGACTTACGAAAACGGGGAGATACTTCCTTACCTGACAAAGGCTAATAGTCTTCTGAAAGAAATTCAGGCTAATACAGAGAAAGCTAATACGAAGGCATCGGAATCAGCACAAAAAAGTGCAGTTTCAGATACAACGAAAAAAGAACAGTCGCTTCTCGACCTGATAAATAAAGATACTACTAAAGTTGCTGGAGCAACTACACGTGCAGGATTTACCATTCAGAATCCATTATTCGGGATCCTTATTCCCAGGGTAACGGCACAAGGACAACCATTGCCATCATGTATGATTGGATTAGCTAATTCTAAGGATACTGCAAAGGTTAATACTTATCTGAAAATGAACCAGATAAGAGGTTTATTTCCTCGCGACCTAAAACTTATGTGGAGTCAGAATCCTTATCAATATGACCCTACAAAAACAATGTACGAACTTCATGCAATAAAAATAACTACCCGCGACGGTCGGGCGCCTCTTGGTGGAGATGTTATTACATCAGCAAGAACCTCTACGGGAGTGACCGGCGATGTAAAGGTTGATATGTCGATGAACTCAGAAGGGTCAAAAACCTGGGCAAGAATGACACGTGAAAACGTCGGCCGTTGCCTTGTTGTAGTGCTCGATGGCTATGTTCGTTCTTACCCGAGAGTTCAGAATGAGATCACAGCCGGGAGTACAGAAATAACAGGTAGCTTCACGATTGAAGAGGCTGATGACCTTGCTAATATATTAAAATCAGGTAAATTACCGGCTCCAACGCATATTATATCAGATACAATTGTCGGACCAACTCTTGGTAAGGAAGCAATTAATTCAGGGTTTATTTCATTCTTTGTAGCATTTGCTCTCGTTCTGGTATTTATGATTTTCTATTATAGTAAGAGCGCAGGGACAATTGCAGATATTGCTCTGTTTGCCAACCTGTTTCTTCTTTTCGGTGTCCTTGCTTCACTGAATGCGGTGTTATCGCTGCCTGGAATTGCGGGTATTGTCCTCACAATGGGGATGGACGTTGATGCGAACATACTTATTTTTGAACGAACCAGGGAGGAGCTCAGAGGCGGGAAAGGAATAAAACTCGCCCTGGCCGATGGTTACAAGCGTGCTTATCCTGCTATTATCGATTCAAAAGTCACAACACTGCTTACCGGAATTGTACTGTATGTTTTTGGAACAGGTCCTATAAGAAGTTTTGCAACTACTCTTATTATAGGGATTATGACATCGGTATTTGCATCTATTTTCCTTACGAGACTGATTTATGAAGCTCTTCTGAAAAGGAATGTCAATCTCCACTTCTCGATTAACCTGACTGCTAATGTTTTCAAGCATACCAAGATAGATTTTATCGGTATTAGAAAATATTTTTATATTATCTCAGGTATCATCATTACCTCAGGTATAGTTTCATTATTTGTCAGAGGACTTAATCCCGGTATCGATTTTGCAGGAGGCCGGACTTTTGTTATAAGATTTGACAAACCGGTCATTACTGAAGACATTGCGGCTAAACTTAACATAGCATTCGGAGATCTGCCACAGGTGGTTACTTACGGAAAACAAGAGCAGGTAAAAATCACGACAAAGTATAAGATCAATGAGACCGGAGTGGAAGATGAGGTAGATACCAAACTATATGAAGGATTAAAAGGATTTATTCCTGCTGATGTCACAAAGGAAGTTTTTCTGAGTAAGTATAGAGTAAGTTCAGAGACTGTTGGTCCTGTTGTTGCAGCAGATATCAAGATCAACGCCTTCTATGCAGTTGGTATTGCACTTGTTCTAATTTTCTTATATATCTTCATGAGATACCGCTACTGGCAGTATGGATTCGGAGCTGTGGCATCACTATTCCACGATGTGCTTCTGGTACTTGGAGTTTATTCATTGCTATGGGGCCATATGCCGTTTTCAATGGAGATTGACCAGTCATTTATAGCGGCCATACTTACTGTAATCGGGTTCTCGGTCAGCGATACGGTAATCGTTTTCGACAGGGTTAGAGAGTTCCTTCCTTTATACCGTAAACGTCCGTTTAGGGAGGTCCTTAATATGGCTTTGAACGCAACACTGAGCAGAACCATAAATACTACTTTTGCTGTGATTCTTACAATAGTTGCCATGTTCATCTTCGGCGGAGCCGTAATACGCGGATTCATGTTTGCTCTTTTAGTTGGGATTGGAACAGGAGTTTATTCATCTGTATTCGTTGCAACAGCTTTAATGTACGACACATCTCCAAAGCCAAACGAAATGATAGAAGAACCCAAAACAAAAATTAAAGCATAGATTTAAAGTCGATTTAATTGAGTATAAAATGAATTATAGGGACACGCTATGGCATGTCCCTATTTTATTTTACAGGAATTTATTCACTGGGAATATCCTGAAACTTTTCTAACTTTGCCAATTAATAAGGGAGGAACATTTATTATAAATTGTTATGAGCGGACCGGAAATATTTGTCATCATCATTGTTGCACTTCTTCTTTTTGGAGCTGAAAAATTACCTGATATAGCAAAAACTATTGGTAAAGGGATGCGCGATTTTAAAAAAGCAACTGATGAGATAAGGAGAGAGATTGAAACCAGCACTAGTGATTTTCGCAAGGATATGGCTGACGTTTCTGATACTATAAAAAATGATGTGACTACTTATTCAGAGAAACTTAAGAGTGATATGAACGATGTCTCTGATTCCATTAAGAACGATATGAATGATGTTACGTCAGAAGCCCGTCAGAGTATGAATGAAATGAGTTCCAGCATTCGTAATGATGCGAATGAGATAAAGGAAAATATTCAGAAAGCTGCGGAAGAACCAAAAGATAATATCAAAGATGAGAAAAAAGATACTGTAACTGAGACAAAGGAAGAGTCTTCAGGATATTATAAAGAGGTGAAGGACTAGCTGGAAAAATACGTTATGTTTATACTAAGTTACCCCCATTCTTATTTCCCCCGAAATGAATTGTTAAACTTGCCTTCCTCTGAAAATTATGATCAGAACAACCGGAATTACCAAAGCATATGGAAACCTTAAGGTCCTTAAGGGGATTGATATCCATATCCTGGATAAAGAAGTAGTCTCAATAGTCGGGGCCAGCGGCGCCGGCAAAACAACTCTGCTACAGATAATCGGAACACTCGATCACCCCGATGGCGGTACAATTTATTACAACGATTCAGATGTAAGCCGTCTCAAAGGGAGAGCTCTTGCCTCTTTTCGAAATAGTAATATCGGATTTGTCTTTCAGTTTCATCAACTACTTCCTGAATTCACTGCTCTTGAAAATGTTTGTATCCCTGCTTACATAGCCGGGAAAAGTAAGACTGAGGCTGAAAACAGGGCCTCCGAGCTTCTTGGATTCCTTAACCTGGCTGAAAGACTCGATCATAAACCTTCGGAGCTAAGCGGGGGGGAACAACAGCGTGTCGCAGTTGCACGGGCACTCGTAAACAACCCTTCAGTCATTCTTGCTGATGAACCATCCGGAAATCTCGATACTGAGAATAAAAATGAGCTTCATAAGCTTTTCTTTAAACTCAGGGACACTTTTGGGCAGACTATTATAATAGTAACTCACGACCGGCAGCTTGCCTCAATGTCGGACAGAGTACTGCAGATTAAAGACGGACTTATTGTAAATGAGTCTTAAAGCAGGTAACCTGATTGTTGATTTTGCAGGTCTTGTTTTTGCCTTTTTCCCTTTTCCTTTTTCCTGGTATTTAATCTGACTTCTTTTGGCTGAAAGACTAAATTGTGTTTATTTCTTTTAAAATATTTTCAATGTCATCAATACATCCTCCACAAACAGTACCTGCTCCAGTTTCTTCTCCAACTTCTTCAACCGTTTTTAACCCTTTCTCTTTGATTACTTTCACAATCGTGTTTTTGTAAATTTCATTACAATTGCAAATTATAATATCATCTGACATGATTTAATTTATTCCAAATATTTTCATATCTTCTTCAACGGTTGTAATGGTTTGAATTCCAAATTTTTCTTTGGCAACCGCCAATACATTTGGAGTGAAGAAACCCGGAAGAGTCGGTCCGATATGAGTATTCTTAATGCCAAGGTATAATAACGCCAGATGCACGATAATTGCCTTCTGCTCATACCAGGCAATATTAAAAACTATGGGTAGTTCATTTATATCCTTTAAATTCAGAACTTCTTTTAACTTCATAGCAACTACTGCCCAGGAGTATGAATCATTACATTGTCCTGCATCTAATACCCTTGGTATACCATTGATGTCACCCAAATTTAGCTTGTTATAGCGATATTTTGCACAACCGGAGGTAAGTATAACAGTATCTTTTGGCAGGTTTTTAGCAAATTCAGTGTAATATTCACGTGGTTTTTGTCTTGCATCACAACCTGACATAACAACTAATTTCTTAATAGCTCCTGAGTTTACTGCAGAAAGAATTTTGTCGGCAAGCTGCAAAACCTGATTGTGAGCGAATCCAATGGTTATCTCTCCTGTTTCAATTTCAGCAGGTGCAGAACATTTTTTTGCTAACTCTATGATTTCTGAGAAATCCTTATGCCCGTTTTTCAACTTTTTGGTCAAATGTTTCCATTCAGGCATTCCGGTTGCTCCTGTAGTGAAAACCCTGTCATTATATGTTGTTGCTTTACGTGGAGGAACTAAACAGTTTGTAGTGAATAATACAGGCCCGTTGAATTTCTCAAAATCATCAAGTTGCTGATGCCATGCACCACCATAATTTCCTACAAGGTGTTTGTATTTCTTAAATGAGGGATAAGCATGAGAAGGTAGCATTTCGGAATGTGTGTAAATGTCAATGTTTTCCCCTTCAGTTTGGATTAGAAGTTGTTCCAGGTCTTTTAAGTCGTGTCCGCTTACTAATATGCCAGGATTTTTTCCAACGCCAATTTTTACTTTTGATATTTCAGGGTTTCCGTATGTTGAAGTATTGGCTTTGTCGAGAAGAGCCATTACTTTAACTCCATATTCACCGGTTCTTAAAACCCAGTCAAGCATAGTATTTAGGTCTTGCTCTTTAGTAGTCATTACTAACCCTTCCTGCATGAAGTTGAATATGTCAGCTTCTTCATATCCCAGATTGAAGGCGTGTTCTGTATATGCTGCCATACCTTTCAACCCAAAGGTTACATACTGCTTTAACGAACGAATGTCTTCATTACTGTCAGTTGAAAGAACTCCTAGCTGAGATACTTTGGCTTCAAAATCCGAAATGCCTATACTTTTCCATTGTACTGAATCGTGAACGATATTAACTTTAATTTTACTTTTTAAATTATCTCTGTATTTCAGACAATCCTTAATTGCTCCAATAATAGAATCATTATCAAAATTAGCATTGGTAATTGTCATGAATAAGGCATTAGCAATAAATTTACTTTCTTCATTCGTTTCAATTCCCTCTTTACGGGCTTCAATGGCGACATACGAAAGTCCTTTACAAACATATATCAACAAGTCCTGCATGTTGGTAACTTCTTCGGTTTTTCCGCAAACCCCTCTAATTGTACAGCCGGTGTTTTTTGCTGTTTCCTGGCATTGATAACAAAACATACTCATATCTCTAATTTTATTGGTTTATAATATATTATTAAATAAATAACCTGTGTTTATACTATCTAAAGTTTTTTTATGAGATCCATCTGATACTTCTCTTTAAGATCAGCAAGGGTTGTATTTGAAAGGATTTCGACCATTTTTGAACGTGCTTCCATCCAGATATCATGCATAATACAAGGTTTATCAACAATACAACAACTGAAACCAAGAATGCAGGTATTTATTGCATCGTATCTTTCCAGTGTACTAATCACTAAGTCGAGATTTATTTCTTCTAAATCTTTTGCAAAAACAAATCCTCCATTTCTACCTGATGTACTTTTTAAGAATCCATGTTTGGATAAATCAGTTAGCAACCGACGGAGGTAACGACGTGGAATATTTAATTGTTTGTGAAGGTATTCTGCCGAATACATATCCTCATTCCGGGTTGCCATAAACCCAAGGATAGTAAGTGCATACTCAGTGGTTTTGTTACGTATCATATATTACTACCTTTTTGTAGTATTTATAGCAAAGCTAACAATAAATATGTATCTAAAAATTAATTCTGTTAATAATACAGAAAGGATGGATTATTAAACTTATCCCAAGATATTGATAATCATTGTATTAATGTCTATTATTTTAAGTTTAACAAAATGCCACTATTTATTAATTGGAATCTTTTTGGAATTTAGTTTTTGTTACGTTTTGTTCTCTTTCTCGATGATCCGGCTGTTTAGAATCCTTCAAAAACGCCTAGTCCAAACAATGCAAAATCATATTTAACGGGGTCTTCTCTATCCATTTCCCGCAAATTCATATCTAATTCAAATACAGCTTTAGAATCATCTTGTTTTCGGGTTATTAATCCAAGTTTTCGTGCCACGTTTCCGGAGTGAACATCAAGTGGGCATGATAAAATTGATGGAGAAATAGAATTCCATATACCAAAATCTACCCCTCTGTCATCTTTTCTGACCATCCATCGCAGATACATATTGATTTTTTTAGCTGCTGAACCTTTAAATGGATCTGAAAGGTGTTTTATAGTTCGTGCAGGATGAGGTAGTTCAAAAAAAATATTTTTCAATTGGTGAATAGCTGGTTGTAATGAATCTTTTGTACTGTATTCGTTAAAAATACCTTCCAATCCATTCTTTTTCTTATAAATATATTGCAATGCTTTAATGAAGTAAATAAAATCATTCGCGTTAAATGTCCTGTGTGCAAAACCATCTAATTTTTCAAGATGAATATCTTTATGGTTCACAATAAAATCATATGGTGAATTACCCAATAATTCCATCATACGTTTTGCATTTCTAATAATCATTTTCCGATTTCCCCATGAAATTGTTGCTGTCAGAAAGCCAGAAATCTCAATATCTTCTTTTTCTGAATAAGAATGAGGTATACTAATTGGGTCAGATTCAATAAAATTGCAATTATTGTACTTATTTACTTTCTCATCAAGAAACTCTTTTAAATCTACATTATTTAACTCCATATAGTTAAATTTACATGCTGTAAAAGTAAAGATAATAAAGGGAAGTAGGATGAATTTTTATGCTACCTTATTAATCCGTATAAACTTGTTTCTCAGGTGGATGGTCCGCACAGATAATTTAGGAGTTGATTTCAGTATCTGGGAAAAGATTGATCCGGCAGACCCTGTGAAATATGATTTTGCGCTTTTTGGTCTGGGGGTGAATGAAAAGTTCTGAAAATGGCCAATAATTTTTTCAGTTTTAAACAGTTCACAATCTGGCAGGATAAATCAGCATTTAAAGTAGGTACTGATGGTGTACTTCTTGGAGCCTATGCCGATATTGACGGTGTCGGAAGTATCCTTGATATTGGTTCAGGTACCGGGCTTATTTCAATTATGCTTGCCCAACGGTGTGATGCAGTGATAACAGCCATTGAACCTGATCATGAGTCCTTCGTTCAGACCTGCGAAAATGTAAGCCGTTGCGAATGGCAAAACAGGATCAAAGTTGTAAACACCGACCTTCAAAACTTTAATGCTAACCAGGATAAATTCGACCTGATTGTAACTAATCCACCTTATTTTAGCGATTCACTTAAAAGCCCTGATCCACGGAAATCAACTGCCCGTCACAACGATTCATTAACTACAGTTGAGATACTGAAAGGTGTTTTAAAAACCCTGAAAGATGATGGTCGTCTGCAATTGGTAATGCCTTACGTTGAAGGCAATGTATTTATTGCTGAAGCATATAAATACGGGTTGTATTGTAATTGTATCCTGAAAATAAAGCCATTGCCAACTACTGAAATCAGGAGGTTAATATTAACCTTTAGCCGACTTCAGAAAAAACCTGTTGAAAAATTTCTGACTATTGAACATGGCAGAAGGCATGAATTCACTGAAGAGTATATAAACCTGACAAGGGATTTTTATCTGAAATTCTGATCACGGAATCATCTCGCTTTCCGGCAACCCGAACTCTTCCTTCATCTCGATGCCAAGTGTTTTGAGTTCATTAAGAACCGGGTTGTAAATCTGAGGGATAACAGGTCTGTGAACACCCTTTACGTCAATCTTCTTTTCGAGTATCATTTTAACCGCAATGGCAGCCGGTAGAGCAACTGTCCGGGCAATAGATGTATTTATGGCAGGAGATCCGAAATCAAGCATCGATGACTTTATAACCTCCCTGGTTCCATCGGGGTACGATGCAAGAAAGATATGTTGTAAAATAACCATATCGCGCTCATTAACAGATAGCAGCATTTTATTTATCATCCTGTCAGAGGTTATTTCGAAAGGGGTTGTAGCGTGATACTGAAGTTTTTCGTCACTGAAAAAACCAAGAAAATCAAGCGATTGAATAACCACTGATTTCATAGAAACTCTGAGTTTTTTTGCTAATTTATTTTTAAGATCGTTAATTTCTAATCCACCTCTTTCTGCAAGGAATCCGGCATAACTCATACTTTGATAATTCTTTACTGAATCATCGAGCATTCTAAGACTCTTCATTGCATCAAGAGCTTCGCACCACCCTTTGTATCTGAATGTACCTCGATACATTGTTTGTGATTCAGGTATTCCATAAATATCAATATAACTTACTGAATCCCTGTTCGGATAGACATCAAGATCCCCTATACCCGGGAAACTGTAGTTGAATCTGTTTTTGAAGAGATCAGCAGGTTCAATATGGATTCTTCTTCCTTTTTTCAGATAAAGAGCACTATTCCTGCTTGCCAGAATGACTCCTTTCGGACTCCAGGAGAACTTGTATTTAAAAGGATTATCAGCAGACTCAGGAGCCGGGAGGGCTCCGCAGAGCGAATAGAACTCTTCCACTTTTCCACCTTTATTATGGATATGATCAATAATTCTCATTGCAGTCATGTGATCTATTCCGGGATCAAGACCAATCTCATTAAGGAACAACAGACCGGCTTTTTTAGCTGATTCATCAAGGTCCATCATCCCGGGCTGAATATATGATGTGGTAACAAGAGATTTACCATGCCGCAGACAAACCTTTGCAACTTCAGAATGATACTTATAGGGCATGAGACTTACCGTGATATCATAATCAGCTACAAGTTTCTCAAGCATTGCCGGGTCATCCATTGACCAGTCGAGGGAAGATCCATTCGGATTTCCATTAATCATTTCATCGGCTCTCTCTTTCATCGGAGATGCAATCATCAACCCAAAATTATTTTTAAGCAGGTATTCCACAATGGGTTTGACTACCAATCCTGCTCCGAGAATTAAAACCTTTTTCATTATTATTAATTTTCTTCGTTTACCCGGCCCCAAGGGGAGCAAAGAAAATCAATTTACTCCCCATGGGGTTGGAGTAAATAAATTGATTTTCAAGCAACTTGGGACAGATTATCAATAAATACCGATAAAAACTCAATTATTTTTATGAGCAAGGTATAAAAACACCTTGAATGATTCAATGAGATTCATTACTTTTAATTCTTTTCAAGGAGATAATAAATTTCAAAAACTATTTCATTAATATTACCGGCAATGTATCTTTGCATGGAACAAACTGAGACGGGAGGAACATTTTAAATCGCTACATTCCGGATGTCTGATTTTCAGAAGTATGTAGAAACGCCGCTGATGAAGCAGTATTACAACATCAAGACAAAACATCCTGATGCAATACTGCTTTTCAGAGTAGGTGATTTTTATGAGACATTCGGAGAGGATGCTATAAGGACTTCTGAAATACTTGGAATTATCCTGACACGCCGTGCAAACGGTTCGGCTTCGTTTGTAGAACTTGCCGGGTTTCCCTATCATGCCCTCGACACCTACCTCCCACGTCTTGTAAGAGCAGGGCAGAGGGTGGCTATCTGTGAACAGCTCGAAGATCCAAAGCTCACCAAAAAAATCGTCAAAAGAGGTATAATTGAGATGGTGACTCCAGGGGTCTTACTAAATGAAAATGTTTTAAATCATAAAGAGAATAACTTCCTTGCTGCGGTGCACATTGATAAAAAAATTGCAGGAGTAGCATTTCTCGATATATCAACTGGTGAGTTCCTTACAACGGAAGGTACTATTGAATATATAGATCAGATGCTTAATAACTTTCAGCCAAAGGAGGTATTGTTTGAAAAAGGGAAGAAGGATCTGTTCCTTGAATATTTTGGTCCCAAGTTTTACACCTTTAAACTTGATGACTGGATCTTTACACCTGAGGCTGCAAATGACAGGTTACTTAAACAATTTGAAACCAGTTCTTTAAAAGGATTCGGGGTTCAGAATCTAAATTTCGGTATTATTGCAGCCGGTGCAATATTATACTATCTCGATCTAACCCAGCACGAACAACTTGGACATATTACCAATCTGGCCAGGATTGAAGAGAACAGGTATGTGTGGCTCGATAAATTTACTATTAAAAATCTCGAACTGTTTCACTCTCCATATGAGGGAGCAAGAACACTTATTGATGTCATGGACCGGACCATATCCCCTATGGGAGGAAGACTATTAAAAAGATGGATTTCATTGCCCCTGAAAGATATTCAACCTGTTAATGAGCGGCTTGATGTTGTACAGTATTTTGTTGAAAACGTTGCGATAAAAGATGAAATTGCCGGATTGATCCATCAGATAGGCGACCTTGAAAGACTTATTTCCAAAGTTGCAGTTAACCGGATAAACCCAAGAGAAGTAGTGCAGTTGAAGAGAGCACTGAAAGCTATTGAGCCACTAAGAGACCTATGTGAAAATGGAGGGTGTCTGCCTCTTACTCAAATTGCTGAGCAATTGAATCCATGCAAGTCTATAGCCGACAAAATTGACAAGGAGCTTAACAACGATCCACCTGTGCAGCTTAATAAGGGAAATGCAATTGCTACAGGAGTATCCGGGGAACTTGATGAATTACGCAAAATCCTTTATAATGGTAAGGATTATCTTGCCGAGCTCCAAATACGTGAGAGTGAACGTACCGGAATAACTTCACTCAAGGTCAGTTTTAATAATGTTTTTGGCTATTATATTGAAGTACGAAATACTCATAAAGATAAGGTTCCTCCCGAATGGATAAGAAAACAAACACTGGTAAGCGCAGAACGTTATATAACCGAGGAGCTTAAGGAATATGAAAGCAAAATACTCGGAGCTGAGGAAAAAATAATTACACTCGAGACAAAACTTTTTACTGATCTTGTATTGGCAATCCTGGAATATATCCCGCCGATACAGCTTAACTCAGCGCTGATAGCCAGGCTCGATTGCCTTCAGTCATTTGCTGTAATCTCTGTGGAAAACAATTATATAAGGCCGGTTCTGAATGACTCCAGAGTGCTTGATGTAACTGAAGGCCGCCATCCGGTTATCGAAAAACAATTGCCTGATGGTGAGTCATATGTCCCGAATGACATGATCCTTGATACTGAAGATCAGCAGATTATTATACTAACCGGACCTAACATGTCAGGGAAATCTGCGCTTTTACGACAAACGGCTTTGATTGTGCTTATGGCACAAACAGGTTGTTTTGTACCCGCAAAAGCAGCAAATATTGGTATGGTCGACAAAATATTTACCAGGGTTGGAGCGTCGGATAATATAAGTCTTGGAGAATCAACTTTTATGGTTGAAATGAATGAAACTGCCAGTATCCTTAATAATCTATCTGACCGCAGCCTTGTATTACTGGATGAAATCGGAAGGGGGACAAGCACCTATGATGGCATTTCAATTGCATGGGCAATGGTTGAATATCTGCATGAAAATAAACTTAGAGCCAAGACATTATTTGCAACTCATTACCATGAACTTAATGAGATGGAGAGCTCATTTTCAAGGGTAAAGAACTATAATGTTTCAATAAAAGAGCTTAACAATAAAGTCATTTTTCTAAGAAAACTTAAAAGAGGCGGCAGTGAACATAGTTTTGGAATACATGTTGCCAGAATGGCAGGTATGCCCAGAAGTGTTGTTAACCGGGCAGATGAAATTCTTAAGGAGCTGGAACAGAGTCACGACAAAAAAGAACTTGCAAAACCAATTGCCGATATAGCAGGCCACAGGGAAGGAATGCAGCTGAGTATTTTTCAGTTGGACGATCCTGTTCTAAAGCAGATCCGTGATGAGATCCTTGAAATTGATATTGATAATCTTACTCCTGTCGAAGCACTAAATAAACTATATAACATAAAAAAATTGCTTAAATAGTTTGAAAAAATATATTTTTGCAAACTATATTTCGACAGGCAACATAAATTAATATATGACTATGATTCTTGGAAAAAACAGGATAATACATTTAATACTTAACCTTTTAATTGTCTTTCTCTTTTTTATTAATACACTTTCCGGACAGGATACTAATCCTGACGGGTTAAACATATTCCCAAAGAAAGTAATCCAAAGACAAGACTCTACCAGCGGGTGGAAAAAACGGAATGTTTTGAGCGCTGAACCCGATACTAATTTTACCTGGGAGAAATATGCTTCATTTCTAAATAAAATATCCGATACCAGCAAATACATTGTTCTTCCCCTGAATGAATTCCGTCAGACTTTCAACAGTAAGAAGATTGTAATCGGGTTAAGACATGACATTGATAATGACCTTGATGTAGCTTATCAGTTTTCTGAAGTCGAATATAAGCTTGGTTTCCGTTCAACATATTTCGTTTTACATACTGCTCCATATTATCTGTCAAATTCAAATAATATGGCTGTTCATTCAGAAAAGATTATTTCCATCTTAAAAAAGATGCAGAATACGAGGCATTTCGAAATAGGCTGGCATAATGACCTGGTTACTTTGCAGATAATTTATAATATAAATCCGGTTACGTTCCTACATAATGAACTGAATTGGCTGCGGTCAAATGGGATAAATATTGTTGGTACAGCATCTCATGGATCAAGTTATTGTAAGAGTTATCATTATCTTAACTATTATTTTTTTGAGGAATGCACTTTCCCGGTTGTACAAAACTTCGATAATAATATTACTGTACCGGTTGGAAATAAGAAGATTACTTTAATAAAAGGGAAGCTGAATGATTTTGGACTTCAGTATGAAGCATATTTCCTGAATAATAACAAGAAATTTTCAGACGCAACAATAACCAGTGGTATCCGGTGGAATATTGGAATGCTGGACCTCAACCAGTTGCAGGCCGGGGACAGGGTTATTATACTTCTTCATCCTATCCACTGGCATAAAGGATCGGAACATGCTGATTTTGAATCATTCAATATTACCGGACAAAAATTCTGCTCAGTCGATACTATAAAATCTACTATTTCAGTAGAGATGCCTTATGGAACTAATAAAGGATCTCTTTTAGCCGTTTATACACTTTCTCCCGGAGCATATGCAAAAGTGGCAGGTAAGATGCAAGTAAGTAATGGCACATTAAACAGCTTTAATAATCAGTTGATCTACAAGGTTTATGCTGAAAACAGGTCTATTCAAAAAGAATGGACAATAAATGTACATAATGCAAAAAACCCGGCCTGTGATTTTCTTTCATTTACAATTCCGGGTCTGACTAAATCGGTTAATATTGATACTTCCGGGAAATCAATTTTTGTTCAGGTAAATGAATCTGCTGATCTGAAGCATCTTCAGGTTCAGTTTGATATTTCCCCGGGAGCAAGTGTCTGGCTTGGTAAAAAAGAGATACTTAAAAATTCAGGTATTATGGACTTTTCAAGAAAAGTTGAGATTCGTGTACTGGCGGAAGACGGTATTGCTTCAGATATCTGGAAAGTCACCATTCAAAAATGAAAAACCCGGCAACCTTTATCGTGTTAAATTTCTTTATCCTTCATGCTTAACATATAAACCATGAAAATACATATTTATTCATTTACTCTGCTTCTGATTAGTTTCTTTGCTTTTTCTGATCCGGCTAATTCTCAGAACGGCAAAGTAAAACAAGAAAAACTTACCAGGTTTGAATTACAGTCCTCTGCTTTGATTTTCTCCTCAGGAGATGAAATTTCATCACCGGAATATAAGTCTAAAGTTTACTGGTTTCCGGTGAAAGTACCATCTACTGTTCTTACCGGGCTGGTTGCTAATAAAGTTTACCCCGATCCCTATTCCGGGCTTAACAATATGCTGATTCCTGATGCTTCGGATGAATTTAATAAAAAATATAACCTGGAACAATTCAGTCACCTTCCGAATAATCCTAACCCATGGAAAAAACCATACTGGTATCGCACAACATTTAACGTTCCTGCTAATGACCAGGATCGTTGTTTTCAGTTGATATTTAAAGGTATAAATTACCGTGCAGCCGTATGGCTCAACGGGAAGCAAATAGCCGATTCAACAGAGATGGCCGGTATGTTTGCTGAATACAGCCTCGATGTAAGTAAGCAAATCAAGGCAGGCTCTGATAATGTGCTTGCGGTAAAGATATATCCACTTGATTATCCTGGATTGCCTGCTTCTGAACAACTGAAAGCTCTCGGAGATTTTTTCGAAAATGGTGGTCCTACCGGTGATATAGGCAAGAATGTCACAATGCTTTGCTCTGTCGGATGGGACTGGATTCCGCCTGTAAGGGATCGTAATATGGGCATATGGCTGCCTGTTTACCTGAGAACTTCAGGCGGTGTTACAATCGCTGATCCGAAGCTTGTCACATCTCTTCCAAATCTTCCGGATACAACTATCGCAAAGATATCCTTTAATCTCAAGTTGCATAATCATAGCAAGATAGACGAAAATGGAAAATTAACAGTCACAATAACTCCTGAAAATTTTAAAGGCAAGCTTCTGCAATTCTCAAAAAATGTTTCGGTAACAAAAAATGCCACGACAATAATTGATCTGAATGGAGAGAATACAACCGAGCTGAATATTAACAATCCGGTACTCTGGTGGCCAAATGGTTATGGGAAGCCAAATCTCTACAGGATCAGGCTTCAGTATGCTGACAACTCAGGGATTTCTGATGATACCTCTTTTGTTTTTGGAATCCGGACTGTAAGTACAAAGGCAATTGATGTTAATGGATCATACCGCCGCGATTTCTACATAAATGAAAAACGGGTTCATTTAACAGGTGGGGCATGGGTTCCGGATATGATGCTTAATCGTGATTCCATCCGATACGATTATGAAATGCATCTCTGCAGGAACTCAAATATTAACCTTGTCAGAATCTGGGGAGGAGGAGTAACACCTTGTGATGAATTTTTTGAAGCTGCAGACAGATACGGATTATTGGTATGGTCAGATTTCTGGATTACAGGTGATACACAGGGTGAGTTTAAAGGATCTCCTGACTGGCCACTTGAAGCCAATGTGTTTACTAAAAATGTTAAGAGTACAATCCTTCGGATCCGCAATCATCCCAGCCTTCTGGTATGGACTGGCGGAAATGAAGGTCATGCACGGAAGGAGCTTTATGATGTTATGAGAGAAAGCATTATAACGCTTGATGGAACAAGGCCATATATTCCCAATTCATCGGGATTTGCAAAACTGCCTGCCGGATGGAGCGGGGCATGGCCTGATAATCTGCCTTCAGGTGTTTACAGTGGTGGTCCCTATACCTGGCAGGATCCAAAAGTCTACTATTCAAAAGCTATAGCAGGCCGGGATTGGGTATTTAAAGATGAAACCGGAATTCCATCTCAGCCTCCATATAATATTATGTCAAAAATAATTCCTGATCTGGTGTGGGACAATAAGTTACCATTTCCTCTTAATAATACATGGGGTTATCATGATGCTGCTACCGGTAACGGCAGGTGGGACCTTTATTATAAAGAAATGGTAAAAAGATATGACGACCCTGTGAATATGGAAGATTTCTGTAATAAGATGCAGTTAATGAACGCTGTTGGATACCAGGGTATTTTTGAAGCAGCAGGACATAAGCTGAACGATATCGGTGGTGTTATGTTATGGAAAATAAATTCAGCTTTCCCCAGTGTTGTATGGCAGGTTTATGACTGGTATCTAATGCCAAATGCCGGGTATTATTTTATGCAGAATGCATGTGAACCGGTACATATTCAACTGAACCCCGTCAACCTGAAAGTTCTGGCGATTAACAGGACATATCATACCTTCCCCGGGTTGGTTGCTCAGATTGACATTTTTGGACTGGATTCAAAATCAATATTTCATGAAGAAAAAAATATCAGCCTTTCAGCTACAGATGTGAAGGAGACAACCTCATTATCTTCTGCATTAGGAGGAGCCAAAGGCGTGAATTTTGTCGTACTGAATTTAAAGAACGGAGCAGGGAAGTTAATCTCCCATAATGTCTATTGGCTATCGAACGACGGAGATAACAAGTCGTTGAATGAGATGCAAAAAACTAAAGTGGATGCCAAGGTGCTTTCCTCTGTAAAAGGCAAAAGTGAAAACAGCTGGACAATTCAGATCACCAATTCCACAAATAAGCTGGCCTTTTTTATTCGTCAGCAGTTAATGGTTGATGGAGAAGAGGTATTGCCAAGTTACTGGACAGCCAATTATTTCACTCTTGCACCTTCTGAAACCACAACGGTTATCGTTAGTTGTCCGACTGTAAAATTAAATGGTAAAAATCCGGCGATTAAAATTTCGGGCTGGAATGTAAATGATCAGGAGCTAACCTTAAATTAAATCTGAATAAATTAGAGACCTCTGTGACCCTCTGTGTCTTCTCTGTGTAACCCTGTGACAGTTCTTAACTATGAGTTACACAGAGTGACACTGAGGAAACACAGGGTCACACAGAGAAAAAATAATATTATGAGATTAATCAGAGCTACTTCTGTTGTGAATATTTAATAAGATAAACCATTACTCAACTTTATTAAAGTAGTTTGTACCGGTAATTTCACCTGCAGACGACTTGTTGGTGAAATTCATTGTGAGAACCTTCCCCTCATTATCGATCTTAAATGTCTCTTTTGCGGATAGAGTATCTGTTCCATTATAACCCTGGAATATTGTTGTTGATTCGAACATGATAGATCCGTCACTCTCTGAACGGGAAACTTTTGTCGTTCTTGGCATATCATAAATAAAGATCTTACAATCCTTTCCATCCAGAGAAAGATTCTCATCGAAAGGATATTGTTCTCCATTCCCGTTTTCGTAAACACGCATTGTCAGCAGACTATCTGATTTGAGCTTAATTGTAATTCCTACCAGAAATATCTGGGTATCAGTAAGAACAGTCTTTTCCTTGTTTAATTTCCATTCCCCTGATAAATCTATTTTCTGAGCATATATAGTCAGAGCAGGCAGAAAGAATATCAGAGAGAGGGCTATAAAAATTAGTTTAGTTTTCATAATCTTGTATTTAAGTTTAGTTTGATTGTTTTTTTACAAAACTATAAAAAACCTGTCAATATTGAATCATTAAAAATACTTCCTGAATTTATCTCCGATTTTGAAATAAGTGTATCTGCCCGCATCCTCTCCTTCAACATGAACAGATTCGCCATCAGTCTCAAATGTGCTTGACGTTGCAAATAAATATGTGATACTCTTTGACGGAGGATTGAAAACATGAAAAACAGTACAAGATTTTATATACTGGGAATATATCCCTGACCTTTGAAAGTTGCAACCGGTTGAAGGAACGTTTGATGTCTAAACCAGTCAGCCTTCAAAATAATGCAGGTATTCCATAAGGTTGTAAGAATTACATAATCCTCTGAACTCTTCAAGGAGTTCATTATTAAAAGGCACACCTTTATCTTTTCTTTCTAGCCAGGTATCATATTCTTTTTCGCCAGCGGTATAAATACGGGTTTGACCGGGCATTTTCTTTGAAGCCCTGAGATTGCGCAGAATATTACCTGTGGTCTTTTTAAAATCCTCAGGATCAGTAAAAGCACTGAT
>PLNF01000030.1:0-19437 GCA_003141715.1 Bacteroidales bacterium
ATCCCTTTACTTGACCTTATTTTATTCAATCCGAATTCACCCAAAAGAGTCTCCAGTCTTTCTTCCTGCTCCTGTTTTGGAAAGCCAGACATTTCAAGAACTGCGCGGATGTTGTCTTCAACTGACATATTTCTGAATACTGAAGCTTCCTGTGCAAGATAACCGATACCTTTTCTTGCGCGTTTATAGACGGGAAGTGTTGTTATTTCTTCTTCATCCAGAAATATTTTTCCCTCTCTTGGTCTTATTAACCCGACAATCATGTAAAAGGTTGTTGTTTTACCTGCACCGTTCGGCCCTAACAATCCAACTATCTCACCCTGTTCAACCTCAACAGAAACATGGTTAACAACAGTCCTGCTGCGATATTTTTTGACAAGATTTTCCGTGTACAGTTTCATTTAAATACTATGAAGTTGCTGGTTCGGTTTTTTCATCCTCTGCGAAGAATTCTTTGCGATCTTTATCTTTTTGCTTCATGACTTTTGCCGAGATAAAGATGCTGACCTCATATAGAATAAGAAGAGGAATAGCGACAAGGGTCTGAGAAAAGACATCGGGAGGAGTAATTATTGCGGCAATTATAAAGATGACCACGATTGCATGCTTCCTGTATTTTCTCATGAAGGTTGGTGTAAGAATACCAATCTTCGTGAGGAAGAATGTAATTATCGGCAGTTCGAAAACTAATCCTGTAGCAAGGCATATTGATGTCAGAGTACCGATATAGGACCTGATATTAATCTGATTGACGACCGAGGGATCAACTTCATACGAGCTAAGAAAATGTATTGAGAGTGGTGCGAGCATAAAATATCCGAAGAGAACTCCGACAAAAAATAGCCCTGAAGCAGCTAATACTGCCCCTTTTGCATAACGTGCCTCGTTAGGTTTGAGAGCTGGTTTAAAAAATTGCCAGAACTCCCAGAGTATAACCGGGAAAGCAAGGATCAGTCCGGCAACCATAGCAGCTGTTATGTGAGTTGTAATCTGTCCCGACATTTTTATGCTGATAAGATTTAATGGCTTGGTGTTAATACATAATGCAGCAGTTTTAAGGTATTCCCCAAGCTCGCAGAGTAACCGGTTGGTAATAAAATCAGGGCTTTTGGGGCCAAGAATAATCGTATTGAAAAGAATGTTTTTAAATATAAAAGCTATAATCATAAAGAATACTATAGCTAAAATAGACCGGATAATATGCCATCTTAGTTCCTCGAGATGTTGAAGGAATGACATTTCTTTCTCTCCATTCTTCCCTTTTTTCCCAAATATTGCCATTAACACCTGATATTAGATTGATTTAAAATTCAGCCTGTAAAGATGATAAATCTTCTTTTGCAAAACAATATTAATTTTTTAGTGCATTACTTGTCATTCAACTCACTATCATTTTTGTTAATTAATTATTAAAAATATTATTTGATTAAGAAATTTTGTAACTTTATATAAACTGTAAAATCAAAGTTCTTTACAGTCAACGAATTTTATCATTTTTGGAAGACTATGTTGAATGATTCTACTATACATGACTACTTAAAAAAGTATTTTGGTTTTGATACTTTTAAAGGTAATCAGGAGGATATAATAAGGAATGTCTTGTCGGGGCGGGATACTTTTGTACTAATGCCTACAGGAGGTGGCAAATCGCTCTGCTACCAGTTACCTGCTGTTATGAAGAAAGGAATAGCAATCGTAATTTCTCCTCTGATCGCCCTTATGAAGAACCAGGTTGATGCGATGAGGAACTTCAGCACTGACGATGACGTTGCCCACTTCCTTAATTCATCACTTACAAAAACTGAGATAACAAGGGTCAAAAAAGATGTATTGTCAGGAAAGGCAAAACTTCTGTATGTTGCTCCCGAATCGCTTACCAAAGAGGAGAATATAGAGTTTCTTAAAAATATAAATATCTCCTTTTATGCTATTGACGAAGCTCATTGTATTTCAGAGTGGGGTCATGATTTCAGACCTGAATACAGAAGGATCAGGCCTATAATAGACATGATTGGAAGATCGCCAATTATAGCTCTTACGGCAACAGCTACTCCAAAAGTTCAGCACGATATTCAGAAAAACCTTAGTATTCTGGATGCAGACGTATTTAAATCCTCCTTTAACAGGCCTAACCTTTATTATGAGGTAAAGTCCAAACAGGATGTAACAAAGGAGATAATAAAATATATTAAAAACAATGCAGGGAAGTCAGGAATAATTTATTGTCTGAGTCGCAAGAAGGTTGAGGAAATAGCCGAAGTCCTCAAAGTAAATGGAATTAGGGCGCTTGCATACCACGCCGGTATGGACTCAGCTACCCGCACAATGAACCAGGACAAGTTTCTTATGGAAGAGGCTGATATTATTGTAGCAACTATCGCTTTTGGAATGGGGATTGATAAACCGGATGTCAGGTTCGTGATTCATTATGATATCCCCAAAAGCCTTGAAGGGTATTATCAGGAGACTGGACGGGCAGGACGTGACGGTGGTGAAGGGAACTGTATTGCTTATTATAGTTATAATGATATTCTGAAACTTGAGAAATTCATGCAGGGGAAACCGATTGCGGAACAGGAGATCGGGAAACAACTCCTTCTTGAAACAGTTTCTTACGCTGAGTCCTCCGTCTGCAGAAGGAAGCTTCTGCTCCATTATTTTGGTGAAGAGTATCTGAAAGAAAACTGTGAAGCCTGCGATAACTGTCTTCACCCTAAATCGCAGTTTGAAGGTAATGAGGCAGTTGTAAGTGTTCTGGAGACGATCCTGGCAGTTAAAGAGAAATTTAAAGCAGATCATATTGCAAATATTCTTTCAGGGAAAGTTACCTCTGCAATAAAATCTTATAAACATCATAAGATAGAGTTTTTCGGCATAGGGGAAGATAAAGATGAGAAATTCTGGAATATGGTTATCAGACAGGCTCTCATTGCAAAATTCCTTACCAAGGATATTGAGAATTATGGCCTTCTTAAACTGACACAAAAAGGGATGGAGTTTCTCGAAAATCCAACTTCATTCATGCTTGCTGAGGATCACGACTATGCTGACACAACTGATGAAGAAAATGCCTTTGGTGCAAGAACAGCAGCAGTTGATGAGGAGCTATTCAGTATCCTGAAGGATCTTCGTAAAAAGCTGTCGAAACAGAAAGATGTCCCGCCGTTTGTGATTTTTCAGGATCCTTCTCTGGAAGACATGGCTATTCAGTACCCGATAACAATTGATGAACTTCAGAATATCTCCGGAGTAGGAGCCGGAAAGGCACAACGCTATGGGGAAGAATTCATAGATATAATTAAAAAATATGTTGAGGAGAAGGAGATTATCCGGCCACTTGATATGGTGGTTAAATCGGTTGTCAATAAATCGGGCATTAAAGTCTATATTATCCAGAGTATTGATATGAAAAGGCCTCTTGAGGATATTGCTGAAGCGAGAGGCCTGGAGATGCCGGAACTTGTATCAGAAATTGAAGCAATAGTAAATTCGGGAACCAGGATAAACCTCGATTATTATATCGATATGACTATTGACGAGGAGCGGCAGCACGATATCTATTCATATTTCAGGGAAGAAGCTGAATCTGATTCACTTGAAGACGCTATTAAAGAACTTGGCAACGAATTCGAAGAAGAAGAAATAAGGCTTGTAAGGATTAAATTTCTTTCGGAAATGGGGAATTAAGATTCCTGTTATCTCTGAATATCAAAGAGTAGAATACCACAGAAAGAACATAAAAAGGATATATTAACTGAGATGGCAGAAACCACTTCAGGAGGTTTCTTTTATCATATCTCCCAGCGGTATTCAGCAGGATTAAAAAATCAGGAACTGATTTCAAAATTAATATTGCCAGGAAAACCCATATTAAGCCAGGATGGATTAAACAGGCGATAAGATACGAAATCTGTAAAGCAACTGTAATAAATGTTACAATCCCAAGAACGATTGTATCCCTGTCTTTATAAGCTTTACCTTTTGAAATCCATCTGCTTCTCTGTTTCAGGAACGACCTGTACGTAGATGGTGATTCCGTTATTACCAATACGTCAGGCGATTCCATCCATAATATTTTTGCACGGTTTCCTTTTTTCAGACTATGCAATAAGAAAATGTCATCACCAGAGTTAATTTCATCATGCAGATCATCTGAATGATTAAGATACGCTTCCCTTGTAAAAGCGAGGTTTGCGCCGTTGCACATAGTCGCTTCCTCCAAAATCGCGGAACCCGCAATAATTCCCTGCAGGCTCAAAAATTCCAGTTCCCGGAATTTTCCAAATACCCCGGGGACTGATTCTATCTGAACAGGGCAAATAATCATTTCAGGTCTGTTAAGTTCATAAAATGCTGCAATTATTCTGATCCAGTTCTTTCCCATTTTGCAATCAGCATCAGTTGTAATAATAAGAATACCTTTTGCAGCCATTATCCCGGTTCTGAGAGCCTGTTTTTTCCCTTTCCCTTTATTATCTAAGGTAAGGATATTGCTGATCCCGATAAATTCTGCAGCAATTTCAAAGGTTTTATCTGTGGACTTATCATCAACAATTATCAACTCAAATAAATATTCCGGATAATTCTGGTGAGCTATGCTATTTAAAAGAGCCGGGAGGTTTTTCTGCTCATTACGGCAAGCAACAACTACTGATACAAAAGTTGACGGATCGTTTGAAGCATAAAAGGTCTCAATTTTAAGAAGGCTTCTGTATAGTTTAAGAAGGAGTATAAAATAAGGGAGAATCAGTATAGCCGGGAGCCAATGCATAACTTATTCCTTCATCCATTCAAACATTTTATAATGCTGACTTTTCATTCCCAGAGCTTCATAGGTATTCTGAGCTTTTGAATTATTCATTTCAACATAAAGACGAAGCCCTGCAATGTTATTCTCATCTGCTTCATTTTTGATATACTGGTACATTGACCTGAAAATACCGGTTCTCCTGAATTCCGGCAATACATAAACTGACTGAATCCACCAGACACTATTGTTTCTCCAGTCGCTCCATTCATAAGTTATGAGCAAAGATGCTACAATATTACCTTTATCTTCAGCAACCCAATACTGTCCGCGGGCGGAATCAGTGAAAACAGCATTAACCCCTTTAAATATTATATCCGGGATAAGGGTCATTTGTTCAGTTTCCCAGGCCATTTTCTGCTGGAAATCTATTATTACTGCTGCATCTTCTGGTGTTGCTTTACGGATTATCATAATATTGTCTTTATTTGTATTCGTCCCAGCTTTTAATTTCAAGGTCGTCAATGCTCAATTTACAGAAGGCCAGGATAAAGGCACTTGCAAGTCGTGCATTGGTAATTAGAGGAACATTATAATCCACTGCACTTCTTCTTATCGTATAATCGTTATTAAGTTCTTTATCGCTGAGATCTTTAGGGATGTTTACGACAAGATCAACCTCTCGTGATTTGATAAGTTCAATAGTGTTTGGCGATTTATTCTCATCGGGCCAGTATGCCACATATGCTTCAACACCGGCATTTTTCAGGAATTGCTGCGTTCCTCTTGTTGCATAAAGTTTATGTCCCTTTTCGCGAAGAGCCTTAGCGCTGTTAAGGAGTTCAACTTTAGACCGGGCCGGACCTGTTGAAAGCAGGATACTCTTTTTCGGGACCCTGTACCCGACAGAAAACATGGCTTTAAGTATTGCTTCATAAAAACCTTCACCAATGCAACCGACTTCTCCGGTGGATGACATATCGACTCCAAGAACCGGGTCGGCTTTGGCAAGACGCGAAAAGCTGAACTGAGGTGCTTTTACTCCAACATAATCGATCTCAAATACTGTTTTCCCTGGCTTTTCTACCGGAACGCCCAGCATCACCTTCGTTGCAAGTTCTATAAGGTTGGTTTTTAGAACTTTGGAAACGAAAGGCATGCTCCGGCTTGCACGCAGGTTGCATTCGATAACTTTAATATCATTATCTTTTGCAAGGAACTGGATGTTGAAAGGTCCCGAAATATTCAGTTCTTTAGCGATCTGGCGCGAAATGCGTTTTATTCTCCTCGATGTTTCAAAATATATTTTCTGGGCAGGAAAGACCATTGTTGCATCACCTGAGTGAACACCCGCAAACTCCACATGTTCGCTGATAGCATATGCTAACATTTCACCCTCACGGGCTACTGCATCAATCTCGATCTCCTTTGCATTCTCAATAAACTCAGATACAACTACCGGATATTGTTTTGATACCTGGACTGCAAGTTTAAGGTAATGTGATAATTCATTTTTGTTTGAAACTACGTTCATTGCAGCTCCTGATAAAACATAAGATGGTCTGATTAGGACAGGGAAACCTATACGGTCGACAAATTCAAAAATATCATCTATTGTTGATAATTCTTTCCAGCGAGGCTGGTCAACTTTCAGAATATCAAGCATTCCTGAAAATTTGTGCCGGTTCTCAGCCCTGTCGATCGAAACAGGCGAAGTACCAAGTACCGGTACTTTTTCTTTATAAAGCCTCATCGCCAGATTATTTGGTATCTGACCGCCAACCGACACTATAACGCCTCCGGGGTTTTCAAGTTCAATTATATCGAGAACCCTTTCAAAAGTCAATTCATCGAAGTAAAGCCTGTCGCATATATCATAATCCGTACTGACAGTTTCGGGATTATAATTTATCATTATTGATCTGAATCCCTCTTTTTTTATTGTGTCAATTGCATTTACCGAACACCAGTCGAATTCAACACTTGATCCAATCCTGTAAGCTCCTGATCCAAGGACGATGACCGATTTTTTATCGTTTTCACATTTTATATCATGTTCGGAACCACTGTAAGTAAGATACAGATAATTTGTTACAGCCGGATATTCCGCAGCGAGTGTATCTATTTGTTTGATATATGGAACAATACCTAAATTTTTCCGGTAATTCCTTACTTTCATAAGGTCGTCGTTGATCTGATCGGGACCTGATTTTAATACGTGTCTGGCAATCTGGAAATCGCTGAACCCGTTTATCTTCGAATGGGAGAGGAGTTCTGCAGGTATAGATTCCAACGATTGATACTTACAAAGCTCATCTTTAATGTTTATAATATTCCTGAGCTTGAAAAGAAACCATTTATCAATTTTTGTCAGTTCATAGATTCTTTCAACAGGCATTCCTATTTCAAGTGCTTCCGCAATTGAAAAGATTCTCATATCCGTTGGTTCGGCAAGTTCTTTCTCAATATTCTCAAAGCCAAGATTCCGGTTTCCGGTAAAGCCGTGCATTCCCTGACCGATCATTCTTAATCCTTTCTGGATAACCTCTTCGAATGTCCTGCCGATTGCCATTACTTCACCGACACTCTTCATACTGCTGCCGATCAGATGAGATACACCTTCGAATTTATTAAGGTCCCACCGGGGTATTTTGCATACGATATAATCAAGTGCCGGTTCGAAACAGGCAGTTGTGTTTTTGGTAACTGAGTTTTTGAGTTCATGGAGCCCATAACCCATTCCGAGTTTCGCAGCAATAAATGCCAGCGGATAACCTGTGGCTTTGGAAGCAAGCGCACTTGACCGCGAGAGACGTGCATTCACCTCAATGACCCTGTAGTCTTCAGAATCAGGAGCCAGAGCATACTGAACATTACACTCTCCGACAATTCCTATATGTTTGATAATCCTGATTGAAAGTTCTCTAAGTTTATGATATTCACTGTTTGTGAGAGTCTGGGATGGTGCAACAACGATGCTTTCACCTGTATGTATTCCAAGAGGATCGAAATTCTCCATGTTACATACCGTGATACAATTATCATATTTATCCCTTACAACCTCATATTCAACCTCTTTCCATCCTTTTAGCGATTCTTCAACAAGAATCTGGTTCGAATAAGAAAAAGCCTTTGAAGCAAGCGTTCTCAGTTCATCAGAATTTGATGCGAAACCGCTTCCCTGACCACCGAGAGAATATGCTGCCCTGATAATGACCGGGAATCCGAGTTTATCGGCAGCCTCAATGGCTTCATCAACTCCGGATACTGCAATGCTGCTTGGAGTATTGACATCTATTTCGTTCAGCCTCCTGACAAAAAGCTCCCGGTCCTCTGTATCCATAATAGCCGTCACAGGTGTACCGAGAACCCTCACATTATATTTTTCAAAAACACCGGATTTATAAAGTTCTGTTCCACAATTGAGAGCTGTCTGCCCTCCAAACGATAAAAGGATACCATCGGGTCTCTCCCTGGCAATCACCTTTTCAACAAAGTAGGGAGTGACAGGAAGAAAATAGATCTTATCAGCCAATTCTTCAGATGTTTGAACTGTTGCAATATTCGGATTTATCAGAACTGTACTGACATCTTCTTCTTTTAATGCTTTCAGCGCCTGGGAGCCGGAGTAATCAAACTCGCCTGCTTCGCCGATTTTCAAAGCTCCTGATCCCAGTATTATTACCTTCTTTACTACATCTTTCATTATCCGGATTTGAGGTTCAAAAATAATATAATTTTTTAATTTGACTTTGCAAATATGAAAAAATGCATATATTTGCAAAANNGAATTGCTCAGAAAACTGAAAGGAAAAGGGATAAGCTGTACTCAGGCTACGTTATCCCGCAATTTAAGGCAGTTAGGAGTAGGGCGTATATCTGATGGTACAGGAGGATACAGGTATTCCTTATCTGAAAACATCAGAAATTCGGAAAAATCTTCACTTAAACTAAATATTGTACCTGTTATACGGGATATTGTTGAAGCAAAAGGGCTTATGGTAATAAAAACTATTCCGGGAAATGCAAGTAACACAGCATTTTTTATCGATGGTTCAGGAAGATATGAAATAGCCGGGACAATTGCCGGTGATGATACAATTCTGATTATCCCCAGAGATGGAGTCACAATCCAGCAGGTTCATACCTGTATCGAAATAATCCTTCCCGGAATACATGAGCAGATAAAAAGTAAAAAGTAAAAAGTAAAAAGTAAAAAGTAAAAAGGCAAAAGGAAACTGGAAGAAGAAATCAGGAAAGATGATAATAAAAGTATATAAGTATCGGTTTTCAAAAATAATTCAAAATAGAGATTCCTCGCTGACGCTCGGAATGAGGAATCTCAAGTTTAAGTGGGAAGATTAAATAAAAACATTAAAAATCAAATCAAATAAAATAATTAAATAATGAAAGAAAAAGTTGTTCTTGCGTATAGCGGTGGTTTGGATACCTCAGTGATACTTAAATGGTTAATTGAAAAGAATTATGAAGTAATTGCTTTTGTTGCTGATGTAGGTCAGGCTGATGATTTTGAAGAATGCAGGAAGAAAGCATTATTGCTAGGAGCATCAAAAGTAATTATAGCTGACCTGAAGAGGGAGTTTATTGATAACTATGTTCTTAAAGCCATAATGGCAAATGCAATATATGAAGACAGGTACCTGCTCGGCACAGCTCTGGCAAGACCTCTTATTGCAAAGAAACAGATCGAAGTTGCAAAAGCAGAAGGAGCCAATGCAGTTGCCCATGGAGCGACGGGCAAAGGTAATGACCAGGTGAGGTTCGAATTATGTTATTATGCCCTGATGCCTGGTGTTAAAGTTATTTCTCCGTGGAAAGATAAAGAGTTCCTGGCAACCTTTAAAGGAAGAACAGATCTTCTTAAATATGCTTCTGAAAAAAAGATCCCTGTGAAGGCTAGTATCGATAAACCTTACAGCGAGGATGATAACCTTATGCATATCAGTCATGAAGCAGGAATCCTGGAAGACCCGATGTATACCCTCCATAAGAGCATGCTTGAGAAGATGGTTATGCCACAGGATGCCCCGGATAAAGAAACAAGAATAGTCATCCATTTCAAAAACGGGATCCCGGTGAAGCTTGTCAACAAAGAAGATGGAACCGTGAAGGAAGATTCCTACGATATGTATGTTTATCTGAATGAACTTGCAGGGAAAAACGGCATCGGGCTCCTTGATATGGTAGAAAACAGATTCGTCGGGATAAAATCGAGGGGTGTGTATGAGACTCCTGCTGCAACAGTTTTACATATAGCCCACAAGGATATTGAGGGAATAGCCATGGATAGAGAGGTAATGAGGCTCGTAAACATGCTTACTCCAAAATTTGCTGAGATCATTTATAATGGTTTCTGGTTCAGCCCGGAAATGGATTTCCTTATGGCTGCTATTGAAAAGAGTCAGGAGCTTATTGATGGTAGCGTTCATCTCTGCCTTTATAAGGGTAATGTACTCATTGAAGGTCGCGAATCACCATCTTCTCTGTATAATAAAAAGCTTTCAAGTATGGATATTGAAGGAGGATTTGACCAGACTGACAGTAAGGGATTTATAAGGATTAACGCAATCAGACTTATGGCTCACAGAGCTATAGTTGAGGCAAGTCAGAAGAAATAATAAACATCAATATGAAACTCTGGGAAAAAGGGATTAATCCCGAACCTGCAATCATCGAGTTTACTGCAGGTAAAGACAGAAAAACCGATCTGGCTCTCACAAAATGGGATATAATCGGTTCGATGGCTCATGTGATAATGCTCGAGAATGTTGGACTAGTTTCAGAAGATGAAAAAAACGGTTTACTGAAAGCCCTTCATTCTTTATTCGTTTGGGATGCGGAAGGGAGCCTCCTGATTGAAAAAGATGTTGAGGACATCCATTCTCAGATTGAAAAGGAGATGTCCTCAATTCTGGGCACAACCGGCAAAAAAATTCATACCGGACGATCAAGAAACGACCAGGTTCTGGTTGACATCCGTCTCTATACAAGGGAAGAGATCGATAAACTTTCTGTTCTGATTCGGAGGCTTTTTAGCAGGTTACAGTCGTTGAGCGAACAATATAAAGAGGTACTTATACCAGGCTATACCCATATGCAGCCTGCAATGGTCTCGTCGTTTGGTTTATGGTTTGGTGCATATGCAGAATGTCTTGCTGATGATGTTCTCCTTCTGTCTGGAGCGAGAGCCCTGAATAATCAGAACCCGCTGGGTACTGCCGCCGGCTATGGAACTACATTGCCAATAAACAGGAAACTGACATCTGAACTCCTTGAATTTGATAATCTTCTCTACAACTCAGCTTATGCAAGCCTGAGCAGGGGCAAAATTGAAATGGCAATAGCCTCAGCTCTGGCCTCTGTTGCACAGACCCTTTCAAGGTTTTCGATGGATATATGTCTTTACATGACTTCTGAATTCAGGTTCATTGATTTTCCGGATGAATATATTACGGGTTCGAGCATTATGCCCCAGAAAAGAAACCCTGATGTTTTCGAACTGATAAGAGCCAGATCCAATGTTCTTCAGACCCTGCCAAACCAGATTGCAATCCTTACAACCAACCTGCCATCAGGATACAACAGAGATCTTCAGCTTCTTAAACAGCTTATCTTTGATGCGTTCGGAGAGTTGAGGGAATGTATTGAAATTATGCTTTTAATGCTTAATAATATTAAAATAAAGAAGAATATAACTGAGAATCCTTTATATAATGCAATTTTCAGCACAGAAGAGGTAAACAGGTTGGTTAAACAGGGCATTCCCTTCAGAGATGCATATAAAGCAGTATCTGATATGGTAAAAAGTTCCACATTCTCAAAAACTTCATTGTCAGACTATGTTCATGAAGGAAGTATTGGTAATCTCTGTAACAAAGAGATAGCTGAAATATTTGAGAACAGGATGAAAAGCTTTAAAAACAGAACAGCAGCTGAACTTGCAGATAAGATGATGCATCATGTGACAAAAGGGAATTCTCTAACTTGATGTTCCCCCATCTGTGATTTAAGCCCCCTTCAGGGGGTTTGGGGGCTTTTTGATTTCCTGATATCCTCTATAAACACATCAAACAGATAATCAGTATCTGTAGGTCCTCCTGATGCTTCAGGGTGAAACTGGGTTGAGAAGAAGGGTTTATTTTTGTGTTTCATCCCCTCATTCGTCTGGTCATTAATATTGATGAAAAGTGGTTCCCAGTCAGGCCCAAGTGTTTTATTATCAACAGCAAATCCATGGTTTTGAGAAGTAATGTAAGCTTTATTTGTGCCTACCTGAAGTACAGGCTGATTATGGCTTCTGTGGCCATATTTCAGTTTATATGTATCAGCTCCTGAAGCAAGAGCCATTAACTGGTTACCAAGACAGATGCCGAAAACAGGTTTGTCACCTTCAAAAGATTTTTTAATATTCCGGATTGTTATCCCGCACATTTTAGGATCACCCGGACCATTCGAAAGAAAGAGTCCGTCAAAATCTTCATTATGATAGTTATAGTCCCAGGGCACCCTAATAATGGTAGTATCTCTTTTCAACAGGTTTCTGATTATGTTATACTTAACTCCGTAGTCAACGAGTAATATTTTATATCTTCCCGACCCGTAGACTTTCTTTTCATGTGTGCTGACTTCAGCAACAAGATTCACTTTGTTCGGGTCATAGAAACCGATTTCTGTTCCTTCGGGTTCAACCTTGCCAAGCATGGCTCCTTTCTCACGAATTCTTTTTGTAAGAGCTCTCGTATCTATACCATAAATTCCCGGGACATTATTTCTTTTCAGCCATTCATCGAGGCTTTCGGTTGCATTCCAGTGACTATATTCAAATGAATAATCAGATACAATAAGCCCCGAAATATGGATGGATGAGGACTCATAAAAACGATACAGATCATTTTCTTCACTTTCCCCGGGAGCTCCATAATTGCCAACAAGCGGATAAGTAAGACATAGTATCTGTCCACGGTAGGATGGATCTGTTAAACTCTCCGGATAACCGGTCATGGCAGTATTGAAAACCACTTCACCTGCAGCAGGAATGCACGATCCGAAGGACCGTCCGTGATAAATTGTCCCATCCTCCAAAGTTAACCTGACCTTTACACTGTTTTTCATTCAATATTAAGTATTTCTGTTCATCTGAGTGCTGAAACAGCCTTTTCAATCTGTTCCATAGCTTTCATTACCGTCTGGTGTGTTGTACCAAGATTCATTCTCATAAACCCTTCACCGCCTGGTCCAAAAGTAGACCCTTCATTCATTCCAACTCCGGCTTTGGTTACAAAAAAAAATTGGAGTTCTTTTCCTGACATTCCTAACTTCCTGCAATCCAACCAGATCATATAAGTGGCTTCGGGTTGAACAGGGATGATTTCGGGTATCATTTTTTTACAATAATCTTTAACAAATTCTATATTATTGTCAATATAGTCAAGTAGTGCATCGAGCCACTTATACCCGTGAGTGTAAGCAGCTATTGAAGCTGTATTCCCGAATATATTACCACTTCCCACGTGAAGATTATCAACTATCCGGTTAAATGATTTTCTTAAAACAGGATTCTGAATAATGACAGATGATGTCGAGAGGCCAGCCAGATTAAACGTCTTGCTTGGAGCTATTAATGTAATTGTATTTTCTGCAATTTTTTCAGAAAGCGATGCCATAGGAGTATGGGTGAATCCTGGCAGGACAAGATCGCAGTGTATTTCATCTGAAATGATCAGGATATTGTTTTTCAGGCAAATATCAGCCAGATTGTTGAGTTCCTCCGGTGTCCATACCCTTCCAACCGGATTATGCGGATTGGATATGATTATCATTTTTGTTTTGCTGTCAATTCCGGCAATCAGTGAATTGTAATCCATAGCCCATTTCACTTCAGACTCGATCAGTCTGTTATAAATCAGATTACGGCCATGAGATTCTGCTGCTGAAAAGAAAGGAAAATATACAGGTGGTTGAACGATAATACTATCACCGGGCTGTGTAAAAGCCAGGGTACAGAAATTCAGTGCGGGCACAATACCAGGACTAAAGGAGATCCATTTTTTTTCAACTGTCCAGTTATGTCTGGATTTAATCCAGCTGATCATTGACTGGAAATATTCTGCAGGACGGAAAGAATAGCCGTAAATCTCATGTTCAAGACGTTTCTTAAGTGACTCAACAATAAAATCAGGGGTATTAAAATCCATATCTGCAACCCACATTGGTATAATATCTTTTACACCAAATGTCTCTTCCCTGCGGTCATATTTAATGCAGTCAGTGCCCTCTCTTCCGGCAGGTTCATCAAAATTCCACATCCTAAAAAATGGTTTTGTTTCAGGGGCTTAAAGATATAAAAATATACCCCCAAAATGGAAACTTCAGGCATTTTAGGCACTTCTGACTCTAAGCACCTATTAGTTTCAATATTATTTATTACTTTTATGGACGTTTTTGAATGAGTTTTTAAAATTTTAAATTGTGTCAAAATGAAAAAGATTTTTGCGGGTTTTATACTTCCATTGCTGATAATAAGCTTCACATGTCTGAGCTCATGCAAAGACAAAGCGACTTCGAAACAACAGAAAAAAGCTGAAAAAGAAGAGGTTAAAGTAATTCAAAGTCAGATTGAGACCAATGTTTATCCCTTACCTACATCGGCAGAAGTGATTAAGATGCTTGCTGAATTTGAGGTTGGTTACAGTATAGGAATAACAAATCCTGTTGAAAACAGCAAAAAATATTTCAGCAGCCCCAAACGGGCAATCAACGTTGGTGTTTTTGGAGCAGATCTGAGTTATGCCACACTTTATAATCAACAACAGGAAGTACTCAATTATCTGGATGCAATCAAATCCCTTGCCAACGAACTCAATATGTCTAAAATATATAATGAAGACTTATACCCCAAGATAAAACAGGATTATGATAACAGGGATGAGTTGGTGAAATTACTGACGAGAACATTTAATGATACCTATGCATATCTGAGTGATAACGAACAGCAGAACTTAGCTCTGCTAGTTGTTGGCGGTGCATGGGTTGAGGGCATGTATCTTACTACTCAGGTTTCGGACGCAGCTTACCAGGTTGCAGGTATATCACGGGTTTTACTTGAGCAGAAAAAATCATTTGATACTTACCTGGAAATTACCAAACCTTATTTATCTGATCCAAGTGTGGGGGATTTTGTAAAGTTGCTGGATCCTGTTAACAAAGTATATGAAGGAATAGGCACCAGTCTTACTGAACAGAATATTAAAGACATAACCAAAGTTATTGTTGATGTAAGAGACCAGATAGTACAATAATTATTTCATAAATCTTTAGCCGCAAAGAATCTTGCTTTGCGGTCTTTTTTCTACTTGACGTTTATATGAGGGAATCGGTTTTACTCGCCTTAATTCATATTTTTGCCATCGTTTCGACCATCAACCCTGCCGGAATATCATCAAGAGGCAAAAAAATTCTGCGCAGTTACCTCAGGAGATATCTTAACCGTGAGCTTGAAGAAGAATACTATGCCCTCTTCGAGAATAATCTTGAGTTTTATTCAAATGAACTTAAGAGTGTTGATAAAGCGGAACTGGCAGATGATGAATCTCTTATCTCATTCCAGATAACTAATATATGCCGTCAAATAAGAAAAGGGTTGTTTCTCGAAGAGAGGATGATCGTTTTTCTCCAATTGATTGAATTTGCATTTGAAGATGGTATGATCTCCGAACAGGAGAAGACTATTATAGACATCGTCTCAAGGACTTTTAATATTTCAAAAAAGGAATATGATAACGCAACTGCCTTTATGATAGGCAGATCTTATGATGAGGTATCACCTGAATGTATTCTTATAATTGAAAGCGATAATCCTGAATTATCAGGATCCGGAATTTATAAAAATTACGATAAGTGGCGTCATATAAGATTAAAAGGATTCAAAGGCCATCTTGTTGTGATGCATATTGAAAGCACAGGCACACTTATTTTTACCTACGATGGTTCCCTCGTTCTGTATTTTAAAGGGAGGGATATTATTGCCTGCAGACCCTATCTTCTCGACCGTGGCGTGAATATAAAAGGCCAGGGCATTGATCCGATTTACTATTCTAAAATTTTCAAAAAATTTGTTTCCAGGAAATTTCCTGAAAAGATATTCTTCGAAGGCCATGAAATTGAATTTTTGTTCAAGAACTCCGATAACGGGCTCCGGAAAATGAATTTCAGGGTCGAATCAGGAAACATGATCGGCATAATGGGAGGTAGCGGAGTTGGAAAAACCACAATGCTTAATTTGCTGCATGGCAAGATAAAACCTACTTCAGGTAACATCTTCATTAACGGGTATGATATTAATGAAGATTCAGAAGAACTTAAAGGATTGATAGGATTTGTTCCCCAGGATGATATGCTTATTGAAGAACTGACAGTATATCAGAATCTCTATTTTAATGCCCGATTGTGTTTTGGGGATTATAATGAAGAGCAATTAAAAAATACTGTTCAGAAAGTCCTCCAGGATCTTGACCTTTATGATATCAAGGAACTGCAGGTTGGAGATCTGATGAATAAAAAGGTTAGCGGCGGCCAGCGGAAGCGACTTAACATCGGTCTTGAGCTTATGCGAGAACCTGTGGTACTGTTTATTGACGAACCAACATCCGGTTTATCCTCTTTTGATTCTGAAAAAGTGATGAGCCTGCTGAGAAATCAGTCATTAAGCGGGAAACTGGTCTTTGCTATCATACATCAACCCTCATCGGATATTATTAAGATGTTTGACAGGCTGTGGCTGCTTGATAAAGGTGGTTATATGATTTATGATGGCGATCCTGTAGAAGCACTGGTGTATTTCAAAACCGAAACTTCACAGGCAAATGCTGCTGAAAGTGAATGCCCTAATTGCGGAAATGTTGAAACCGATGACATTCTTCATATTGTTGAGGTTAAGGTCATTGATAATTTGGGTCTTCCTGGAAAAGACAGGCAGATCAGTCCAAAAGAGTGGTACGAAAAGTATAAAAAGAAGATGATGCCTGTTCTTGGGGAAAGGCCTTCCAAAACAGTTATTCCTCCGAGCAACTTCAGAGTTCCTAAAAAGACTGACCAGATCCGGACATTCATCAGGCGAAACATTACCAGGAAACTTGCTGACCATCAATATATGGCAATTAACCTAATTGAAGCTCCATTATTGGCATTCATTCTCGGGTATATCTCAAAATACAGCGAAAATGGAGTTTACAGTTTCGCAGCTAACAAGAATTATCCGGTATTCCTCTTCATGGCTGTCATAGTTGCATTGTTTATTGGACTAACTGTAAGCGCTGAGGAGATTTTCCGCGACAGAAAAATTCTTGAACGGGAGAAATTTCTGGATCTGAGCAGATTAAGCTATCTTCTTTCGAAGATCAACTTCCTGTTTACTTTATCCGCGATACAATCACTATCCTTTGTACTGGTTGCCAGTTTAATTCTCGGTGTAAAGGGAATGCTTTTCCAGCAATGGATCATACTTTTCTCAACAGCCTGTTTTGGTAACATGCTGGGATTGAATATTTCTGCCGGAATGCGAACAGCAGTCAGCATTTATATACTCATTCCTCTCATCCTTGTTCCACAACTTCTGCTTGGTGGAGCCATGATAAAATTTGATGACCTTCATAAATCGATCAGCAATAAAATTTATGTTCCGATGGTGGGAGATTTAATGGTAACCCGATGGGCATACGAAGCGTTATGTGTTGAGCAGTTCAAAGATAATGAATTTGAAAAGCCGTTCTTCAAATATGATATGGAAAAAAGTCAGAACGACTGGTATGCCTCATTTCTTGTTCCTGATTTAAAAATGAAAATCGAAAAGTGTCTTACTGCAGGGAAAAACCCTGATTATAAGGAAGATACTGAATCAAATCTTAGAAAGCTTAATTATCACATTAGTTACCTTACATCAGTTTCAGGAATTAAACCCGGGAATTGGATCAATAAGTTGAATTATCAGGCATTCAATGAATTTGTGGCGAGTGAAGCCAATACATTACTTGATAGTTTAAAGACCTCATTCAGAATAAAAAGCAGATTAATCTCCAACGAACGCGATTTGTTGATTAAACAGATTTCAGACAGGATGGGAGAGAATAAATTCCTTATTATGAGGGCAAAAAACTATAATGAAAACCTTGCCGATTTCGTACTTAACAATCTGTCCACCGATAAAATATACGATGCAAATGATAAGCTTATTCAAAAAGCTGATCCAATCTATATGGCGCCGGGATCAAAATTCGGGCGGGCTCATTTTTTTGCTCCGTTTAAACAAATTGGTAACCTGAAAATAGAAACCCTGATATTTAATATGATTGCAGTCTGGTTTATGATCTTTGGCCTGTTTGTGACATTATATTACAATGTTCTAAAACGTTTCATCATGTTTCTTGAATCGCTTAAACTGCCAATACTGAGAAAGTTCGGGAGGGAACTGCTACAGGTTTAGGTTTAACTTTGCGCCTTAGCGCCTTTGTGGCAAAAAATACTTTCTTGAATAGAATCACTATTAAACAATTTCCCGAAATATGGGTAGGGTACATCCTAAAAAAAACCTTGGGCAACATTTTCTGAAAGATACAGCAATTGCCCGCAAAATTGCTGACTCACTAACAGGTGCCGGATACAGCACTGTCCTTGAAATTGGTCCTGGTATGGGAATACTTACGGGTTACCTGCTGGAAAGAGGATTTAGTGATTTCCGCGTTATTGAAATTGACAACGAATCGGTTCACTATATTAAAGAACACTTTCCAGAACTTAATAATGTTATAACCGGTGATTTCCTTTCTATGGATATTGATAAGTTTTTCGTTGAAAAAATGGCTATAATCGGAAATTTCCCGTACAATATTTCAACACAGATATTTTTTAAGGTACTGAAGCATCGGGAGAAAGTCGTTGAGATTACAGGAATGTTGCAGAAAGAAGTTGCCGAAAGAATTTGTGCAGGACCGGGCTCTAAAACGTATGGCATTCTGAGCGTACTACTCCAGGCATTTTATAAAACAGAGTATCTTTTTACGGTCCCGGAGCATGTTTTTTCTCCTCCTCCAAAAGTAAAATCAGGTGTAATCAGATTAATAAGGAACGATGTTAAAAACCTCGATTGTGACGAAACATTATTTTTCAGGGTGGTAAAAGCCTGTTTTAACCAGCGCAGAAAAACATTAAGGAACTCAGTAAGGGCTGCATTTGACCTCAAAAGGGATGATTACCCCGAATTCGGCCTGAGACCCGAGCAACTATCTGTTGATCAGTTTGTTCAGTTGACACGATGGATAGACGAAAACAGGATAAAATCAGAATGAGAAACCGATTGCCTCAACAGGATTCATCTTGGCAGCTGCATTTGCCGGTGCATAACCTGCTACCACGCCTATTATTCCGGAAATGAATATTGCCAGAAAGATATTACCTATAGTGAGATACATATTCAGATCCCAGAGATAATTTATGACCAGTGTGCCAATAAAAATCATCAACACACCAAGCAGTCCTCCAATTACAGAAAGCAGCATTGATTCTACAAGAAATTGTTGAAGTATAAAAAACTTTTTTGCTCCGAGAGCCTTCTGTATGCCTATAATATTAGTGCGTTCCCTGACGGAAACGAACATAATATTTGCTATCCCGAAACC
>PLNF01000030.1:19577-19697 GCA_003141715.1 Bacteroidales bacterium
CCGTTATCAGTTATTCCACCTTTGCCCTCCTTTTTAAATACCCCTATGACATTTGTTTTTTTTCCTGCAATTGTGATCTGCTTGCCAACGGGATCGTTCCTTTCAAATAATCTTTCTGCT
>PLNF01000089.1 GCA_003141715.1 Bacteroidales bacterium
CTCGATTTTGAATTCTCAATCCGTTCAGGACGTTATGGCAGCATTTGGAAAACGCCAGGGTATAATTACAAGCCCGGCACAAATAAATTTATTATTCAGCTTTTCCCCAATGATCCCGTTCCCAGTCAGAATCAAATAGTGTTATATTGTCTGCAGGAACAACAATATAAATTTGAGAAAATCGGGAACCTTGGGTTCATGTCATTGCTTTTTACCCTTTTGTTACTGATCCTTTCTACAGGAACATTTATAGTAATCTTTCGTCAGAAAAAGATTTCAGAAATAAGGAGCGATTTCATCAACAATATGACACATGAGCTTAAAACACCTATTTCAACTATTTCTCTTGCCTCCCAGATGATGGCTGATAAATCAATACCCGAGAAGGATAAAAATATTGACAGCCTGGCAAAAGTTATTTCTGATGAGAGTATGAGACTAAAATTTCAGGTTGAAAAAGTCCTCCAGATGGCCATATTTGAAAGGATTAAAATGAAGCTCAACATGGTTGAAATGGATGTCCATGGCATTATTGATAAGGCTGTTGAAAATTTTGCACTTCAGATCAATAACCGTAAAGGTTTAATTAGTACTGACCTCCAGGCAACAAGGTCTCTTGTTTTTATTGATGAAATTCATTTTCTAAATTCAATCTCAAACCTTATTGATAATGCAATTAAATATTCAAAGGATAATCCTGATATAACAATCTCCACACGTAACAACAAGAAAGGCATCCTGATAACTATTGAAGATAAAGGTATTGGCATTAGTAAAGAAAACCTCAAAAGGATTTTTGACAAGTTTTTCCGTGTCCATTCAGGAAATGTCCATAATATTAAAGGGTTTGGTCTTGGCTTAAGTTATGTTAAGAAAATTATTGAAGAACATAACGGATCAATAAAGGCTGAAAGTCAGATAAACAAAGGAACAAAATTTACGTTATTCCTTCCACAAAACAGATTAAAATGAACAATATCAGAATCCTTCTCGCAGAAGATGACAACAATCTGGGCCTCTTGTTACGGAACTATCTTACCGCTAAAAATTATGAGACTGTACTGTTTATTAACGGTATCATGGCTCTGGAAGCATTCCCGACCGGGTCATTTGGCCTGTGCATACTGGATATAATGATGCCTGAAATGGACGGACTCACTCTTGCCAGAGAGATCCGTCTTTCAAAGCCAGATATACCAATTATCTTCCTTACAGCTAAAAACCAGAAAGAAGACATAATTGACGGCTTCAAATCGGGAGCCGATGATTACATCACAAAACCCTTTTCGATGGAGGAGCTTCTTTACCGTATTGAAGCGATTCTGAGAAGGACATCCTCTCCTGCTGTAAACAGAAAAGATGAATCCTATACTATAGGTGGGTATTTGTTTGATTCACTGAAACAAATGCTTGTTTTCCAGGATCAGACGATAAAACTGACTACTAAAGAATCTGAGCTTCTTGAGCTGTTATGCCGGCATGGGAATGAGATACTGGAGAGAAACTTTGCATTAAAAACCATCTGGATCGATGATAACTATTTTAATGCCAGGAGCATGGATGTTTATATTACCCGCCTGAGAAAATATCTGAAGAAAGATCCTTCGGTAAAAATATTGAATGTTCACGGGAGAGGCTACAAACTCATCAGCTAAAAAGAAATTGCTTTAATCAAGCTTTAAAACTGCCAGGAATGCCTGTTGCGGAACTTCCACATTTCCTACCTGTCTCATTCGTTTTTTCCCTTTTTTCTGTTTCTCCAGAAGTTTTCTTTTTCTTGTAATATCACCTCCGTAGCATTTTGCAGTCACATCTTTTCTGACAGCCTTTACTGTTTCGCGGGAAATAATTTTAGCCCCGATGGCCGCCTGTATCGCAATATCGAACTGTTGACGGGGAATCAATTCTTTTAGTTTAACGCACATCTTCCGGCCAAATTCATATGCATGTCCNNGCATCCACCATTTCGCCGTTTAAAAGAATATCAAGTCGTACAAGATCAGCTTTTTGATAGCTTGTGTAATAATAATCAAAAGAGGCATACCCTTTAGATATACTCTTAAGTTTATCATAGAAATCGAAGACAATTTCAGCAAGAGGCATTTCAAAAGTTAGTTCAACCCTGTCGCGCGTAAGGTAGACCTGGTTTTTCTGAACACCCCTCTTATCAATACAAAGATTCATAATTGAGCCGACATATTCCGATAATGTGATTACCTGTGCGATTATATATGGTTCCTCAATACGTTCCAGATGATTGACCGGAGGTAATCCCGACGGGTTATGAACATCAATTTCTTCTCCCTTTGTTGTATAAGCCTTAAATGAAACGTTCGGAACTGTTGTAATAACATCCATATCAAACTCCCTGTCAAGACGCTCCTGAATAATTTCCATGTGAAGTAACCCAAGGAATCCACACCTGAAGCCAAATCCGAGTGCAGCCGACGACTCAGGGATAAATGATAGTGAAGCATCGTTCAACTGTAATTTTTCGATAGAGATTCTAAGATCTTCATAATCATCAGCATCAACCGGGTAGATTCCCGCAAACACCATAGGTTTTACATCCTCAAATCCGGATATTGCCTTTTCGCATGGATTTTTTACATGAGTAATTGTATCCCCTACTTTAACTTCAGATGAGATTTTTACCCCTGTGATAATATACCCGACATCCCCCACTCCCATAATATCGCGTGGGTCCAGCTTTAGTTTTAAGACCCCTATTTCTTCTGCATTATATTCATGATCGGTATTTATAAATTTGACCTTGTCACCCTTACGGATTGTCCCGTTCACAATTTTAATATAAGCTATAATACCTCTGAATGAGTTGAAGATTGAATCAAAAATAAGGGCCTGCAAAGGAGCCTCAGGACTACCTTCCGGAGGGGGAATACGAGTTACTATTTCACGAAGGATTTCTTCAACTCCCATTCCTGTTTTGGCACTCGCTTCGATAATATCTTCCCGTTTGCAACCTACAAGATCAACAATCTGATCCTTAACCTCTTCAGGCATTGCACTGGCCATATCCATTTTGTTGAGTACAGGAATTATTTCAAGATTATGATCAATTGCCATGTAGAGGTTCGATATTGTCTGTGCCTGAATCCCCTGTGTGGCATCGATAACCAGCAAGGCGCCTTCGCAGGCAGCAATTGAACGTGATACTTCATAAGAAAAATCAACATGGCCCGGAGTATCAATCAGATTAAGGATATATTTTTTACTATCATGAAAATATTCCATCTGAATTGCATGGCTTTTAATTGTAATACCTCTCTCTCTTTCAAGGTCCATGTCGTCGAGCACCTGTGCCTGGTACTCCCTCTCGGTTATTGTATTTGTCTTCTCAAGTAACCGGTCTGCCAGTGTACTCTTGCCATGATCAATATGAGCTATAATACAGAAATTCCGGATATTGTTCATCAAACAAGCTTGATTTAAATCAGGTGCAAATATATAAAAATATACAGATATGTAAGGTGGCCATAAATACGTAGAGACAGGTCTGAGACCTGTCTCTACAATAGAATTTATGATAGGATGTGATCCTACATCATTCCAGGCATCCCGCCACCCATACCTTGCGGAGGACCTGCCGGAGAATCTTCTTTTACCTCTACAATAACAGCTTCTGTAGTAAGGAACATACCTGCAACTGAAGCAGCATTTTCAAGTGCAACGCGGACAACTTTAACAGGATCTATGACGCCTGATCCATAAAGCTTTTCATAATTATCGGTTTGTGCGTTGTATCCATAATCTGCTTTCCCTGCTTTTACATTCTGGGCAACAACCGCACCTTCTTTGCCTGAATTGATAGCAATCTGACGTAATGGTTCTTCAATTGCACGTTTTACAATTTCGATACCTGTTGTCTGATCCTCATTATCGCCTTTGAGGCCTTCAAGTGCGTGTATTGCACGTATATATGCTACACCACCACCCGGAACAATACCTTCTTCAATTGCAGCACGTGTTGCATGAAGTGAATCATCAACACGGTCTTTCTTCTCTTTCATTTCAACTTCAGAAGATGCGCCGATATAAAGAACAGCGACACCACCAGCAAGTTTAGCAAGGCGCTCCTGTAATTTTTCCTTATCATAATCAGAAGTTGTGGTTGTCATCTGTTGTCTGATCTGAGCAACTCGTGCTTTGATCATCTCTTTGTCGCCTGCACCGTTTACAATTGTTGTATTCTCTTTATTTATTGTAACTTTTTCTGCTGTACCAAGCATGTCAAGAGTTGTATGTTCGAGTTTCAGACCTTTTTCTTCTGAAATAACAGTACCACCTGTCAGTATGGCAATATCTTCAAGCATCTCTTTCCTTCTGTCGCCAAATCCGGGAGCTTTTACTGCACATACCCTCAGAGAACCGCGTAAACGGTTTACAACCAGAGTTGCAAGAGCCTCACCTTCAACGTCTTCTGATATGATTAATAAAGGACGTCCGCTCTGAGCTGTCGCTTCAAGAACAGGAAGCATATCCTTCATAGTGGAAACTTTCTTGTCATAGATAAGTATATATGGATTTTCAAGGTCGGCTTCCATCTTCTCGGCATTGGTTACAAAATATGCAGAGATATATCCGCGGTCGAACTGCATACCTTCAACAACTTCAACTGAGGTTGTAGTTCCTTTTGATTCTTCAACTGTAATAACGCCTTCTTTATGAACCTTACCCATAGCTTCAGCAATGAGTTTCCCTATCTCCTGATCATCATTGGCAGCAATTCTTGCAACCTGCTCAATTTTTTTCAGGTCGTCGCCGATCACTTTTGCCTGTGATTTAAGATGTGCCACAACTTTTTCAACTGCTTTGTCGATGCCTCTCTTAATATCCATAGGATTTGCACCTGCAGTAATATTCTTGAGTCCGACATTGATAATCGACTGTGCCAGAACTGTGGCTGTGGTAGTTCCGTCACCGGCAATATCGCCTGTTTTTGATGCTACCTCTTTAACCATCTGGGCACCCATATTTTTATAGGGGTCAGATAGTTCAATGTCTTTCGCAACGGTAACTCCGTCCTTAGTGATCTGGGGAGCACCATATTTTTTCTCAAGCACCACATGACGACCTTTTGGTCCAAGTGTTACTTTTACTGCATCAGTCAGCTGATCAATGCCTTCTTTAAGAAGCGCACGTGCATCGATATTGAATTTAATCTCTTTTGCCATATCATTATGATTTTTAAAAGTTTGCTGAAATTAAGCTATAAA
>PLNF01000001.1 GCA_003141715.1 Bacteroidales bacterium
TCGAGTCCCGTCTCCCGCTCAAAATAGGAGGCTGTTTTAACAGCCTCTTTATTTTTACTGAAATCTCATCAGAATCGTACGCATCTATATGTCCAACCTAAGGCAAATTATTTTAACTTTCGTAACTTTACATTACTATTTTTAACTTACCCTTTATCAAATAACTATGAAACAACCTTTATCACTGGTCATAATATTGATGACATTTGGCCTTTTCGCATTTAAACATCAGAACAAAGATACTGGCTTATCCATGCCATTTGAGAAGTTTACTCTGGCAAACGGCTTAACTGTTGTGCTTAATGTCGATAAATCTGACCCGATAGCCGCTCTTGCAGTCTATTATCACGTCGGATCCAGCCGTGAGGTTCCCGGGAAGACCGGCTTCGCACATCTTTTTGAGCACATGATGTTTCAGAAATCTGAGAATGTCGGAGAAGATCAGTTTTTTAAAAATATACAGGGAGCAGGTGGGACATTAAATGGCAGCACAAATCAGGACAGGACAAATTATTTCGAGGTCATCCCTAATAATGCACTTGAAATGGCAATGTGGATGGAATCTGACAGAATGGGTTATCTCACAAACACTGTTACAAAAACCTCGCTGGCAAATCAGCAAAATGTAGTTCAGAATGAGAAGCGTGAGAGTGTAGACAACGCTGCTTATGGATTTAATCAGGAGATCATTGCAAAAAATCTTTTTCCGAAAGGCCATCCTTACAGCTGGACAGTTATTGGAGAAATGGAAGACCTTACAGGTGCTACTGTAGAAGATGTAAGAGCTTTTCATAAGAAATTCTACACACCAAATAATGCTACTCTTGTCATATCCGGAGACATAAACATTGATGAAGTTAAGGCTCTTGTAGTTAAATATTTCGGTGAGATACCTTCCGGTGCAAATATTGAAAAGAGAGGCCCGATACCTGTCTCACTTGGATCAATAGTAAGACTTTATCACGAAGATAATTTTGCCAAGGCGCCGCAGTTGAATATGGTATTTCCGTCAATTGAGAGGTACTCGAAAGATTCGTATGCACTCAATTTTCTTGCTGACTTGCTGGCAGGCACCAAGAAGTCTCCACTCTATGTTGTACTGGTAAAAGAGAAAAAACTTACATCAAGAGTCATGGCAAGAAATGGGTCACAGGAGCTTGCCGGAAGTTTCACAATCTCTGTTACAGCCAACCCTGAGGTTAACCTTACCGAAGTTGAGAAAGCAATATTTGACGGTCTTGAAAAATTTGAGAAAGATGGTTTCACAGAGGAGGATCTCACAAGGATTAAAGCCGGTTATGAAACCCGCTTCTATAACTCTTTCGCGAGTGTTCAGGGTAAGGCATTTCAGTTTGCAGAATATACAATGAACACCGGAGATCCGGAATATTATAAAAAGGACCTTGCAGCTATTCAGTCCGTTACAATGGCTGATGTGAAATCTGCATATAATAAATATATTAAGGGTAAGAATTTTGTCGAAACAAGTTTAGTACCAAAAGGTCAACTTAACCTGATAGTTGAAGGATCAAAGAATTCAGGTATTATTGAGGAAGATGTTACAAAGGCTGCAGAGGTCAAAGCTGATGCAACAAAGGAAGAATCAATTGTTAAAACACCTACTAAATTAGACAGATCTGTCAGACCTGTTATTGGACCTGATCCCGAGGTAACTATCCCATCTCCATGGAAAGAATCGCTTTCAAATGGAATGAAGGTATGGGGCATAGTGCAAAATGAGCTGCCTCTGGTTCAATATTCAATAATTATTGATGGCGGACACATGCTTGATAAGGTTGATAAAGCAGGTGTCGCGAATTTGGTTGCAGCAATGATGAATGAAGGTACCAGGAACAAAACCCCTGAGCAACTTGAAGATGCAATTGGGTTACTTGGTGCATCAATAAGAGTTTCTTCAGCAAATGAAGACATTTCAGTAGAAGTAAGTTCTATGGCGAAAAACTTTGAAAAAACACTTGCTCTTGTTCAGGAAATTCTTCTTGAGCCAAGATGGGACGAAGAGCAGTTTGCGCTGGCTAAAAGCCGTGTAATAAACAACCTCAAACGCAATGCTGCAAGTCCTGATTATCTTTCCTCAAGTACACTTAATAAACTAATGTTCGGTGACAATATCCTTGCAATTGATGCTACAGGCACCGAGGCTTCTGTTTCAGCTATAACAATTGATGATCTGAAAGAGTATTATAATAAATATTTTTCCCCATCAATCTCCAGATTCCTTGTTGTAGGTGATGTTGATCGACTAAAAGTAATGGGAGCTCTTGCAAATCTGAGTCAGAAATGGAAGCCAAAGGATGTCGTCATACCGAAGATTAATGTTCCCGGGCCACCTGACAAATCCCAGATTTATTTTGTTGATGTTCCTGGAGCAAAACAATCTGTTATCTCAATCGGCACACCATCACTTCCCAGAACAGATTCTGATTTCTACCCGGCAACTGTTGCCAATTATAAACTCGGAGGGTCGTTCAATGGAATATTTAATCTTATTCTCAGAGAAGATAAAGGATTTACCTACGGAGCCAGATCAAATTTCAATGGTGCCAAAAATTTTGGAACTTTTATAGCCACTTCAAGGGTACGTACAAATTCTACTCTTGAGTCTGTGACAATTTTCAAAACAGAGATGGAGAAGTATCGCAAAAATATTCCACAGGAATATATCGACTTTACAAAATCTTCACTATTGAAAAATAATGCTCTCAGGTTTGAAACATTGGGTAACCTTCTAAGCATGCTGAATACCATGACCTCCTTCAATCTTCCTGCCGATTTTATAAAACAGGAAGAAAAATTTATCAGGAGTCTCACCATTGAAAAGCAGTTGGAACTGGTAAATAAGTACATTGATCCCTCAAAGATGTATTACGTAGTTGTCGGTGATGCCAAGACTCAACTTGATGATCTTGAAAAAGTTGGCCTGGGAAAACCCATTCTGTTAAAATAATGAATGTTCCTCTGAATCTACTCTGGTGTTTTTATTGAGGATTTTTTATTATAAATTTGCCCCACCAAAAAGCGCCCGGATGGTGGAATGGTAGACACGCAGGACTTAAAATCCTGTGACCATTGCGGTTGTGCGGGTTCAAGTCCCGCTCCGGGTACAGAAAGCCTCGATTTATCGGGGCTTTCCTCATTTAGTAGGTGCAAATCAGGTGCAAATTTTTATTTTGTAAAAACTCTAAATTGACTTATTTTTAATAATGAAAGTCAATATGAGTAAAACGCCATTTAAAGAGCTACTTGAAGAGTATATCTCAAACCTCGAAAAAGATTATGATTCTAATCAAATAGGTAACAGCAATCATCCTGTTTATTCTGTGATTCAGAACACATACCAAAAGCTTGAAGACAAATATTATTATAGGAAATTAGGCTTTACCCTCTCCTATTTCTTAATCTGCATTTTATATTTAGCTATCACAATAGTCTTTCCTTCACTCCCCTTGCCTTTCTTTATAGTATTCCCATTTTTAATCCTGCTATTTTTTTATTTAATTGAAATTAAATTCATTAAAACACCAGACTTTGTTGATATTACGAGTTTAGGAGACAGAATATTACTGGTAAGAGAAAAAATAAAAAACTTTGATTTTGATTACTATGTAGTTAAAGAAATGATCATTGATATCGATAAAATTTACCATTTAGAAAGATTAGCTTACTTAACAAAGTACTTTGAATTAATGAAACCCACATTTGATGGGAACAAGAATAAAAAAACAAATTATGAATCAAATCCTTTTGAAAGATTGATTGCAATCGATCAGATAATTGAAACCACCAAGATTCCTATCCAGAATGAAGAACGAGCTTTATTGCTTTCAAGTATCCTCAGGATTAGTGATACAAATTTCCAAAATGTACAAACATCATTGAATGTTTTAAACAAAATCAAAAATAAAGAAGAGTTAAAAGAGAGTGAGTTAAAAAAACTTACAATAATAAAGGAGTCCTTAAGTAAAACAATTACAATACTTCAGGTTGCTACTAAAAATACTGAAAAATTGTTTAGTGCTTTGGATAAAACTACCTAAAAACAAAGTCTTTTCAGACCTGAATTTGACTTAAATAGATAAAATATTGTCATTTTTTTGTACTGGACATTAAAATAGTACAACATGGAAAATATCATAATAGTTAATCCTAACGACTTTTGGGATAAGCATCGTGAAATAACCAAGCAAGTAATAAGGGAGGAATTAGACAAAGAGAATCCACAGAAAGAAAATGGGGAGGATATCCTGGTTATAGAAGATGTTTGCAAACTGCTTAAAAAATCCAAACAGACAATCTATAACTGGATGGAGGCCGATATAATTAAAGGCCATCATATAAATGAAAGTCTTTTCTTTTTTAGAAGCGAAATAATAGATCTTCTTAAAAACGGTATTAAAGAATATAAGAAGAGATGATGCAACTTGCTCATAATCAGTATAGCAAAAGTATCTATGTGATACTTTTAAAGTATGCAGTAGATACTAATGAGGTATTTATTTTAATCTAAATGGATACTTTTCAGGTATATAGAAGTTGTGCGAAAAGTATCATTTTATCGTAAAAAAGTTACTTGTATGAAATATATCCCCTTAAATAAATTCCCGGAGTATGACGAAAATCCATTCATGGAGAATGCTTTACAGGAAATAAATAAACATTCTATTCAAAAAAAGGTATTTGTAAGAGGGAATAAATCAGTATTAAACCAGGTAATCAACGATAATGGAGAGATTGTAGCCCACAGTGCCTTTTTGAGAACAATAGAAGTGGATGAAAGCCAATTTGTAAAGGTCTACTTAAGTCGGTTTGCTGCCTTCTACGATTTAAATAAGGCTGCAATGAAGGTATTCGGCTACATTCTTACAAAATGTGTAATACCTAATAAGGATATTTTATATATAGACTTTGGTGAAGCAAAGGACTTTACAGGTTATTCTGCCAATAATATAATTCGTGCCGGTTTGTCTTGTCTTGTAGAACAGGGAATTATTGCCAGGTCAACAAATCCTTATAAATACTATATGAATCCTTTAGTTGTATTCAATGGTGACAGAATAACGTTTGCTGATTCTTATATAAAGAAAAAAAAAAAAATAACTGATTCAAATAAGAACCAGTTATCAATTTGGTCAGAGGAGCTCTAAATTATTAATAGGTTCAGAATGAACTGTAACGAAGCCAAAAGAATTGATATTATCAGTTTCCTTGCAAAAAATGGAATTAATCCTGACTATAACCAAGGAGTCAACTACTGGTATAAATCTCCTCTCAGGAATGAAAATAATCCATCCTTTAAAGTAAATTCTTACAAGAATCTCTGGTTTGATTTTGGAATCGGAGATGGCGGGGATATCATCAAACTTACAAGCTTGCTTTTTAAGGTTGATAGTTCGAATGCATTAAAGATTCTATCTGTAAATCATTACTCAAGTCATCAAAAAGACTCATATAATGCAGACTCGAAGGTATTAATCACAAACGTTAAAGAAATATCAAATATTCAGCTAATTAACTACTTAGAATCACGCAAACTAAATCTTAATTTGGCAAAAGAGTATTGCAAAGAAGTTTCGTTTAAACTTAATGATAAAAACTTTTATGCAATAGGATTCCAGAACGATTCCAAAGGGTATGAACTCAGGTGCAAATATTTCAAAGGGTCCAGTTCACCTAAAGATATGACTCTATATAAGAATAATGCTGACAAGCTTTTACTATTTGAAGGATTTATAGATTTTCTATCATGGTTCAGTTGTAAAATATTTTTTACTGGTAACCATGATTATTTAATTCTAAATACTCTTTCATTCCTGAACAAGAGTAAAACTTTGATAAAGGAATATAATGAAGTATTACTCTTCCTGGATAATGACGAAGCCGGTAATAAGGCTACTGCTGAAATTATCGGATCAGGTCTTTCTAAATGTACTGATATGTCTAAGGGATATTCAGAATTTAAAGATTTAAATGATTCATTAGTCAGAAGATAAATAGTCACACCTTCTTTCAGGCAAGTTCAACGATTCTGGCATTTTAAATAAATAATATATTGTTTTCAAATATTTATAATATATTATTATGTTATAATATTTATAATATACTATTTTTATGTAATAATTAAAATATTTACAATATTTGCACTTATATAAAGAAAATAAATGAAGAAAATAGTTATCGCTAATCACAAAGGTGGAGTTGGAAAAACCACTTCATCAATAAACATTTCTGCCGGGCTCACAAAAAAGGGAAAGAATGTACTTATCATAGATACAGATCCTCAATCCAACCTTACAGAGAGCTTTGGCGTTTTTGATCCCGTTAAAGATCTATACCTTTCTTTCAGTAAAGGAGAACCGCTCCCAATAATAAATGTCAAGAAGAATTTATCCATAGTCCCAAATTCCTTGAATTTCTCAGGAATAGAATTGGAAATTGCAGGAAGAATGCCAAGAGAGATTATTCTAAAAGAACTTATGGCAGGGCTTGACAAAACTTTTGACTACTGTATAATAGATTGTCCTCCCTCACTTGGTTTAATTACCCTGAATGCTCTAGTTGCTGCAGACGAGGTCTACATACCAATGGAAGCTGAATTTTTGGCATATAGGGGAATTGATTCGATTGTTGGAATTATAAACCTGGTCAAGAAACACTTTAATCCTGGACTTATGATTAAAGGGGTATTCTTCACAAAATATAATGAGCAAAGGGTTCTTACAAAAGAAATCAAAAACCAGATTAAAGGATATTTCGGCGACAATCTAATGAAAACAGCGATAAGAGTTAACGTAGCACTGGCCGAGGCTCAATCAAGTGGAAAAGATATATTTGAATATGATCCTAAAAGTAACGGGGCAAAAGATTACATGAGTCTTGTAAATGAAATTATAAAAAGATAAGCAATGGCAAAGAAGAACTTTGATAACCTAAAGAACAGTCACTTGGGAGGGGGTCTGAGCAACCTGATTCCTGAAATGAATGAAAATTATGAATCGAAAAAAACTAAGGTTGCTTACAAGGATGTTCCTAAGACTTTTCTAATGGTACTCGAAGATTATGAATACCTGCAAACTTATTCAAGATACATGGCTTTTCATAGTAACTCCAAATACCCCTTAAAGAGGTCCCTGAGCGATGCTATTAAACTTCTAAGGGAAGCGCACCCGGAAATACAATAGAATAAAAAAAAAGCCCCAGAAATTCATTTTTCAGGGGCCTTTTTTCTTGGAGTAAAAAGAAAGAGGTGGCAGATGTGAAAGTTTGAAATTGTGAAAGTCAATGTCTGCAATACAACCATGATCGAGTGACCGGGTTTATGCCACCTCTTAGGTGCTAAGGTAATTTAATTTTAGGGTTTAAACAAAAAAAAGAGGGGGGTGTTTACCCCCCGAAATTTACTTTTCTTCAGTTTTTACTTTACTTTGAAATTCTACTGTATCAACAGTACAAGTAAGAACCGCAATTGCTTTTTTAGCATCTTCTTTGTCGATGTAAGCCCTTGCTGAAACGTCCCCTTGTATGGTAACTTGCGTTCCAACTTTAAGGAAAGGGAAAACTTTTTCACGGTTCCAGAGAGAACACTCGAACCATGTAGTTTCAGTGACTTTATCACCGTTTTTGGCTGTGAAGTGTTTATCACAAGCAACGTTAAAGTTAAGAACTTTAGAATCACCAACCTGTGCAACTGGCTTCACGGAGCCGATGTTGCCTGTAAAAATTGTTACGATCATAGTAATAAATTTTTAAGTAAATAATAATATAATGCTGTAAACCAGCAATTTTACGTGAAGTGTAGCCTATAAGAGTAAATAAGGAAAAAAGGAAACGCAATAAATAACAAAGTGGCTTTATGGTGTAGTCTTTTGAGCGGGGCGGAATGTATTGCATTGGCCTCCATTTTAATCGTTAGGCTAAATTTATGGAAAAATCTGGTTAAATGACCATGAGGCTTAGCCGAATACCGCTATTTCTTTATTTGATTTTTAAGCAAAAGCTGGCTGAAGCGTTCCCCCGGTCGAGCGAGGATCACACAGCGAAGAACTTTTTAATTCACAGAGGGAGCAAAAGGAAAGTGTTAGCCTTTTTGAAGCGTAGTGGAGCGAAGGACGCCCTTGTTTCTGCGAAGCGAAACAAGGGCGGTGACTCGTCCTAAAAATAGTTTACAGATTAATAATTAAATACTGATATCAATTTACATTCCATCCTACTTATAGTTGTCGTTTATTATTGAATTTGGAAATCGTTCGTTTGAAAGGATGTCTAAAAAGACACCAGAATTTAATTTTTTCAAGACCCCATATCCAAAAACCAGAATAAATGAGAAAAAGATCAGGTTAAAAAGCGTTATCCATGCAGACAATAAAAAAACAACGATTACCCATAAAAAAACATACAGATAAAATAAAGGCAACCGCAATCCTAAGATATAAGGTTGCTTGTTTAAATTTTTAAATACTTTATATGTTTTCATTAACTCGAGATTACAGCCGCTACAATGCCAACCAAACAGAAATAAACAGCAAGATAAAGTACTATTGAAGTAATGAATCCTTTATAATCTCTCGATTCTCCAAACAACTTGCCCATGTTTGCAACTGCACCAACAATTAATACAAGCCCTGCAATAATAGGTATTGCCGGCTTAACCCAGATAATATAGAAATTATTAAGTACATTGGTAACTTGTGCTTGCATTTCTACAGAAAAAAGAGTAAACAACGCTAATAAAGAAATTGTCCTTATCATAGGAAAATGTGTTTAGTTTGAAACTTGTATATTGCATATCAAAAACAGGGAAAATCACCAATCATATTAGCGTCTGCTTCATATTCATTTTCAAATCGCCTGGCTCCATAAAGCATTGTTCTTTGATTTTCAAGCTTTTCTTTCTCCTCCTTATGATGTCTTATATAAATTATTTGGCTATAAATATGATCAAAAGGCAAATTTAGTCCCGGGTTGTCGGCAAATCCTGTATGATATATATAATCCCCGGCACTCATCTTTTGATTAAAAGAACAAGTCTTTACAGATTCACCTAGTTGTTTAAATACAAATAGCATTTATCATGCAAGGAATGATAGAGAAAGTCAAGTTACTTATACCTAATTGCTGTATGTTTGCCATTATTTCCGGATAGGTGAGCATATTTCTTAAATACTATCAGTTCTGAAAGGAAGAAATTTACAACGCCAGAAATAAGCAGGGCAGCAATATTGCAATAAATAACATCCCATCTGAAAAGACTCTCGAAGAGAAGAAGTAAGCTCATTTTTATGGCAAAACCAAAGAGAGTGGAGATGTTATATGGCACAAGACGAGTGAAGAAATCTCTAGCAACCTTTATAGGAATGTGCTTATTCCATATCCAGAAATAGGAGATGACATAGTTGTGAAACATTGCAATTTCGAAGGAAATGGCTGGAGCAGCAAGATATTGTCCAGCATAGGAAAAAAAAATATACTGTGTAAGTATCCAGAGTATTATAGTATCGACAATGGTACCTAGAAGCCTGCTTATAACGAATTTTAGGAATTTAAAATGCATTGACTCTCATTGAAAATCATAAAGCACAAAATGTTCCAGAATACTAGATGCGGGGTGGATCAACTTTTTCATAGACCTTCTTTTCAGCAAAGAAATAATACAAGTAGAGAGCTATCAGCACTGCCACAATACCCAGTGCAAAAAAGTCAAAAAACTTTAATGTTATACCCAGAAAAATTATATCGGAATTCTCCGTAGGAAGAAAGAAAAACAGGCTATTTATGATAATAATACCCAGTCGTAATTCCGTAGGCCCCAAACCGCTGTAAGAAATTGTAAAGGTACCCTTAAGGTAAGTATTGATGTAGGTAAAAATGCATAAGAGAAAATAGCCAGCCAGTATAAGCAAAACAACAGAAAATGAGACGAAGGGAGAAATTCCTGCCCCAATAGCAATAACCATTGCCGTAATTGCATCTACATTATGATCCAAGTAAAAACCGTAGGTTGGACGCTGTATTTTTCTAACTCGGGCAAGGGTACCGTCAAGGCTATCACCAAACCAGTTAATAATAAAACCAAAAGAAGAAAGCCAGAGAAAACCCTTGCCAAAATTCGAGAGTACATAACCTCCGCCTGCAAGAAAAGCGCCTATAAAGCCTATACCAGTAAGATGATCTGGTTTTATCCTGCTTGATAGACGGTATGCAATCCACTCTAATACCTTCTTCTCCATTTTACTTAAAATGGATGTCTGTACTCTTACTGCGACTTTGTTACCCATAATGTATTAATAATTAGATTTATTTTTGATTAAAAAATAAATCCAACATTGAATGATATAGTAGTATTTCTCAATTCATTATCATATTCAGCAAATTTTGATAAACCAATTTCATAATTGGCACCGAAAGTAACTGAATGATTTTTTACAGGGAATTCAAACCCTAAATCAAGACTCAAACCATAATCATAATTTTCAGTTGTTCCATTCAAACTAGTATTTGTACCGTTGTCTTTCCTTTCAGCATTTAAAAGGAAACCATAATATGGTCCAGCTGCAAAAAAAAGTTTTTGACCTTTGTCCAGGCCGACTCTCTCTCCAGTTGAAATTTCAGCCTTTAAAGGGATTATAAGATAGTGGAATCGATCAGGAACAATAGTTGTACTAGTTTCAAAAGGATTACGATATCTTCTACCTTTTTGAATATAGGAAATATCGCTCTTTATAGCTAACCATTCATTTACATGGTATCTAACAATTCCTCCTACATTAAGACCTACAATTAAATCATCTCCAGACACACTTACTCCTGTTTCTAATTGAGACGAAATATTTATCCCGGCTTTTACACCCAGGTCAATCTGTCCAAAAGACTTAATAACCAGGAGGGCAAGAATTGCCACTATCAAAATAATTTTTCTAAATTGATTTTTCATTTTACCTTTTCTTAAGTTAATTTTATAATTAAGTTTCTTTCTAAAAGCATAGAAACAGAACATTTATTCGCATCAACATTAAAATAGAAATTGGAACACCTCCTTTCTGTAAATTTTATTCTTAATAATTACATTTTAAAATATCACTTATCCCTTAACTTGCATAAAAGTCGAAATAGTTATTAAAATGGAGAGCCCGGTTCCTTTGCCATTTCACGAAAAATTATCCAATCAGTTATCCTGGGGAAATTTTTATATAGCCAGACTACAAGCTTCCCTTGTGGTGTTAATATCAGATCTCGTTTTCGTTTTAAAACAGCTTTCGCTATGACTTGCGCTACTTTCTCGCTTGACATCATTTTTTCTTCATCCCTTGGGGTTTCTTTTTGTGGATGACCATTTTTATCTAAAGCCATATTCCTTATATTTGAGCTTGTAAATCCGGGATGCACTACCAACACATTTAGACCATTTTTAATATTTTCTATGCGCAATGTGTTAAAAAACCCATCCATTGCATACTTTGATGCACAGTAACCTGTCCTGCCTGGTAAAGGGGTCAATCCAGAAATTGAAGAAATACCAATAACAGTTCCCTTTTGTTTAAGTAGATAGGGAAATGCAAACTTTGTACAGTAAACAGAGCCATAATAATTTGTATCCATCATTTCTTTAATGACCTGTAAATCGAGATCTTCGAAAGATGCTCTCATTGAAATTCCCGCATTATTGATGAGTATGTCTATTTTACCATATTTCTCAATTACCTTATCAATTAAGTTTTTACAACCTTCAATACTTCTGACATCCGTTTTCTCTGAAGAGGCCTCGCCTCCCAGCTTAATAATAGAATTTTCAACTTTTAATATTTCATTTTCATTACGTGCGGCAAGCACAACTTTTGCTCCTTTGTTAGCAAATTCAAAAGCACAGGCCTTTCCAATACCAGATGAAGCTCCGGTTATTATAATAACTTTACCGTTAAATTCAACCTTACTGTTCATAATTCCGGCCATTCACAGTACAATTTCGTTTTTGATTGATGCACCTTAATAAACTTTTCTGATCAGCCTCCATTATTTTAGAATCTTTTGAGGTATAGTTTTAATACTAAAAGCTATATTTAATCTTAAACATAAACATGTTGTAATCTCTCAGATTTGCAAAGAGATTGTCTCCTTTACCATCGAAAACAACTGTTGACAGAATTATTTCTGTATTATCAGTGGCTTTGTACGATACTTCCGGCATGTAAACAATAGCATAATTGTCTTTTAGTTTTTTCCAATCAGTAACTATAAATCCACCGCCGACAGGTGTGATTTTAAGTTTTTCATTAAAGAATTTTTTCTCGTATCGCAAAAAGAAATAGTCATTAAGATTATCGTTGCCTCTTTCATGAATAAAACCATGCAGACACTGGAAATTAATATAAGAACCATCAGAAAAGTTATAATCGCCGCCAACTACATACTTTATATATGGTTTAGTTTTATCTAAAAGCTTTGTATCCATGGTTACAGGTACGGGAGACAAGGGATAAAGGGCAGATAAATCATTGGTCATTATAATATCTTTTTCAGGAATAAATAGAGCAGCCTCAGCCCAAAAACCAACTCCTGCTATACTTGTTGCCATATCAGCACCAATTATATGCGTCCGTGCAAATGAAAGCTGAGAATTTATAGTAATACCTCCAAGTGTATCAACAGGAATAAAAGTATTTCTTGTATCAAAAGGTAATCCGTCTCTACCCCAAACATAACTTAATGAAAAATCAACTCCTTTTATGATACCTTTGAATTTACCACCTACAATAGCACTTTCACCTAGATTGTATTTCGGCATTAATAAAACATCAGAGTACCCTTTTAAGACCATGCCCTGAGGTAATTCCATAGTGGGATTTAACGCATTTGCAAAAATCCCAACCGGCATATTGGCCGGTTGAAAAAAAGGAATAAAAATGCCCTGGAAAGAAAAGTTGTTATTTAAATAATAATTCAGATTAACAGCATCTGAGCCACGATGACGACCAAAATCCAAAATATCTTCCAAATCTAATGGATTAAGGTTATCTGTGGGATTAAGCTTGTCTGCTTTTCCCCAAGCAATTCGTTGACGACCAATCGTTAAATCCAAATTTTTGGTTAGAAAACCATATAGCTGAATATAAGCTTCCCTTATTTCCAAATTGTTGGGATCAATAATCCCTTTGTTATAGAGATCGCTTGATGTGGTTAAATTGGGCAAACCAATATTTCTTAACCAAACCTCACTGTAAAATTTTGAATTATCAGTAATTTTTTTGTCAAATTTTAACGTCAGACGGTTTTCATTCCAGACCCAATTGTTTTTATCTTTGAGCAACAGCCGTTCATCGGAAAGCAATTCACCCGATATTTTCAACTTGCTTTCATCTTGAGCTTGAGGTGTAGCAATACTATCTTGTGCTTTGATTAAACTTGAAGCTACCGAAAGAAAAATAATGACTGTTAAAAATAAATATATACGTTTCATATGCTAATTAATAAGTTTGTTTTTTAATCAAAACTCTGAATGCCTTATTAGTGGCAATTTTATTGTTTCAACTTTCTGACAGAAAAATCATCATCTGTTAAACCTGCGTCATATTTTACATCTGACATCTGCATTTTGGTTTTATGGTTTTTCTTTAAGTCAGACATTTCAATTTCTTGAGCATTCCAGTAATTACCAACCTTTTTAAATGTATAGTGTGCTTCTTTTATTTTAGTGTTACCCTTATCAAAGTATTCCATTAATTCAGGGTAGTAATTAGTTTTATTAATATTTACGATAATTTTTGAATAGTCGGATTGTACTTTCGGCGTTAATTCAAGTACAAATACATTGGTTTCGATATTTAGTAATTTAGAAGTGTATTTGTCGGAATATGGTTTTGACTCCATATCATCATAAGAAAAGTCAGTACCAGCAAAATTTTGATTTTTAGCGCTTGTTGAAATTCGTCTTTCTTTACCAAATGCAGGTAAGTATAAGTACATAATATCATCAGGCAGAGACAAAACTGATATGCCTGCCTGTGAAGCAGGCGAAGTGAACCGAAACATACGTTTGTCGGTTCCCTTTTGCTGGACTGTCGCTTCACGAATTTCCTGCTTACCCGATTTATCAATTAAGATAATTTTATTCTTTGCTGACATGTCTTTTGATGAGAACATTACATTGTCCATTTGTTTTAATATGGTAGAGGCATCCTGTGCGTAAACAGAAAATATACTACCTGCTGCAATTAATGCAGTTAAGAATGTTATTCGAATTTTTGAATCTTTCATTTTTTTATACTTTTAAGTGTTATGCAATTGATTTATTTTATGTTATGAATTAAGATGTATTGATTCTTAAAGAATTTCGACTAATTGAGTATCATCAAAAAGTTGTTTTTCTTGAGATTTTTGGGTGTCTTTTATGATTACTGGAAGTAACGTTATTGCTGCCAATCCAGAACTGACCATTGCTACAGCTATAATAAGTCCAAAACGTTGCAGGGGAACAAGACTGGAAAACATCAAAACCAAAAAACCGGCCGTAACAGATAAGACATTTATGATAACTGCTTTACCACTAATTAATATGCTTTGTTTTAAAGAATTGTTAACGTTTTGTTCTAATCTATAATAATAATTATAACCTGATATTATATGAATTGCATAATCTCCGACTCCTATTGCTATGCTTGCAACTAAAACAGTAGCAATATCTATTGGTATGCCAGTCCAACCCATGAAACCATATAATACAATTAAGCTTACAATCATTGGAACAATCGAATAAAATCCCTTTTTAAAAGATTTGAATATTATGGTAACTAATGAAAAGACAAGAAGTATCGCCAATATCATACTTTGACGTTGAGTTTGTACAATACTTTGGTCGAGACGTAAATAAAGGGAAGGGATCCCTGATACTTCAATATGATAATTTTTAAATTGCTCTGTAAAGTGGTCTAAATCTTCCGAAAATTTTGTAAGAACCTTATTATCAGTAGTAGACATGTTGCCCTGTATTAATCCTTCAGTTAAGGAATCATTTACCATTTGCTTCATGATTTCCTGTCCGTCCAATAAAAACCACAGTTGTTCTATTTTTGCCTGGTCGGTGGGTATTTTTTTACCTTCGCCCATTGCATTATTCATTTCTTCTATAAGGTCTGCAACAGATTGTGTTTGTTTTATATATTGGCTCTTCTCCATGAAATCCTGGATTTGTTTCATAATATACAGCACTTCTGGTGACTGTACATTACCTCGGACTGTAACATAAACAGGTAGACTTCCGGAGAATTTCTTTTGCATCATTTTTTCCGTAATCTGTGGATCACTGCCTTTTTTAAAATAGTCGATCATATCCACTTTATGTTTGATTTTTGTGGCACCGATGACTGAAATAAAGATGATAAGAGCCCAGGGAATAATAATGAATGCCGGACGTTTGAATATAAGTTTTACATCGGTCTTAAGAAACCCATCTAGGAAGGATTTTCTTTTATTTAATTCTGAGGCTGCTTTAATATCTTTTTTTGGATTTAAAGAAGCTATTAATGCTGGAGTAAATGTAAGAGAGAGAAGCAAAGCAAAGAAGATTCCTAAAGCTGAAAATACCCCGAATTGTTGAATCATAGTAAGGTATGAGCCGAAAACAAATGTTAAAAACCCGACCATTGCGGCGATGGCTGCCAGAGATACGGGCAGCGCCACATATAAAAGTGATTTCACTAATGCTTTTTTCTTATCATTATCAGTCTCTGTATTGACTCTATTTATAAGATGGATAGGCCAGGCACTTCCAACAGCCAATAGAATAACAGGAATAATATTTGTTATTATTGCTAATTCGTAATGAAGCATTGAAAGTGTCCCGAGGGTCCATATAACAGTTATAACAACAGTTAGAAGGGGCAATACAACTCCTTTTAATGTCCTGAAATTTAAAAAAAGTACAAGTGCTATAAAAAGCAATGCAATAGGGCCTAGAAATGTGAGGTCGTGGGCAATTATCTTACCTATTTCATTTATTAGGAAAGGAACACCACCATAGTATATTTTTATTGATTCAGGTAATTTTAGATTCTCAATTTTTGATTTAATTAAATTAGTAACCTTTTCTTTATCTGCCCCATCAACAATTTTTGCAATAACAAGAGTGGTGGTAGCATCTTCAGAAATAAGACTGCCTCTGTACATGTCTTTTGAAAAAACGTATTCCTTTAAGGTGTCTAATTGCTCGGGCGTTTCAGGCATATTATATTCGTCAACTAATTTACCTATTTCAATTCCTGCATCACTTGATTTAATATCAATTATATCAGTCAGACTTGAGACTGAACCAACATCTGCAATTGTTTTGACTGAATCGGTAATTTGCCTAATTTGTTCGAGAGTTTCTTTTTTAAATATGTTATCAGATTCAATAGCGATCATTGCAACATCATTTCCACCATATTGTTTCCCGACGTGATTGAATAGAATTGCGGTTTTATCATCTTTGGGCAGAGAATTGAGAATATCAGAATTGATTTTGATATCCTTAATAAAGTAGCCAAAGAAAATTGTCAGAACCAACGTAATTGCTATAACTGCTTTTCTGTACTTAATAATTGCATTTGCAAAATCTTTCATCTTTTATTATATTTATTGAACTATATTGTTTTTTAGTCAACGACAAAAATAACAACAATAATTGACTATACATGTTTTTTAGTCATATTTTGATAAAAAATTATTCTATTTTTTTTGAGCCCTCAAACTATCTAAAAGCAAGGATCCAATCTCCTCAATAGTAGCCTCATATTCAGGATATTTATTTTGCAGGTAAAAAGGTATCTCTATGCTATTCATTACTATCATGATGATGTTTATAGTAGAATCAATATTTTTAATATCAAAATAACCTTCCTCTTTCCCTTTTTTTAAAATTAATGTAAGATGAGTGCGTTCAAATTCAGCAAAATCGTCTCTTACATCTTTAACAAATTGAAATGTTTCAAAAAAATCAGCTTTTAAGGTTTCGTGGTAGTTAACTGCTTTATGTAATAATTTCAAACGAGTAAGAAAATATGATTTAAGTGTTATAAGGCAGTCATTATCATTGTCTATTATATTTTTTAATTCAGACTTAACTGTATTAAGTTCTTGCTTTAAAACTTCGTTAAAAAGTTCTTCTTTGCTTCTAAAATAATAGTAAAGAATACCTTTTGCTTTATGAATATTCTTTGCAATTTCATCCATAGTGGTTTTATAAAATCCATATTTTGAAAAATATTTTGTTGCTGATCCGATAATTAAATTCTTTATTCCTATGTCTGACATAATTCTTGACTATTATTGTTCATGTGCCATTAATATTAAATTACAATTACAAAATGAAGTTTTCATTAATATTTCTAACTAATCTTTTCACAACTATTCCAATAAGTCTCAAAAGAGTCTTAAAGTAGTTTTCATGGTGAATTGATAAAATGAACATTAAGGAGTTTATTTGTTGTGCACTCTATATCATTTAGTTTATCTTTTTCTAAATCAAATTCGAATTTATTATGTGACTCACTTAGAGAATGCTAGAAAATAAATAATAATTTCCATAAACTATTGTTTATTAAGGTTATTTCTAACAATTTTTGAAACATATTTATAATTGTTGAACGCTATTAATGCAATTTGATGTGCTTCTATAAAATATTCCGTTAGTGCCTTAAGTTGAGTTGTTTTTTCGAATTTAGTAGGATGTATTAAGCCTGCCAACATAACATACTTTACTTTTTTTCCCTGAGCCTGATAGTAAAGGTTGATTAAAGTCTCCACTCCGAAATTAGAAGATTTAATATCTTCCAAAATAGGTAGTATATCTTTTTTCAGAAGTGCCCTTTCACCAGTAAAAGATTTGAAGGGATTTATCTTATAGTTGATTAAGGTTTCAGTTGCCTGACCAAGAACCATATTAGCTTCTTTATTGAATACCGGTGTTATTAATTGAGCAAAGTGTTCTTCTTTCAGATTTGATAAATCAGCATCTATAAATACAATTATTTCGCAGCTCGCATTTTCGATACCGGTTGCCATGGCATAACCTTTACCTTTGTTTTCAGGTAATGCTATGTATTTAAAGTTGTGGAAGTCATTTATTTCCTTTAAAATAGAATCCGTTTTATCAGTCGATCCATCATTAACTACAATTACTTCATCAAAAAAGTAGTCACATACTTTAGTTACAACATCCTGAATTGTATCGGCCTCGTTGTAAGCGCAAATTATTGCTGATATCTTTTTCATAGTTTTCTTCACTTTACTTTTTTAAAACCTCCTTTGTAGCTTTTTTGCCCAACTCAATGAGTTCACTAGCCTTATAAAAGTCAAATACTCCGCAAGAATTCCTAGAAATCTCAATAAGTATATCAGGAGGGTTTATCTCAAGTGTTAACATCGAAATCTGTGATAACATAAGGCTTATCGTTTTACCAATAAGGTTAAAATACTTTGTGCTTTCTTTCCTATTTAGTGGGAAATGTTTGGCTATTTTCTTTTGGAAACTACTTAGCTTACCACTAGTAAGTTGGTCAAAATACCACCATTCCGGATCATCAACTTTTAGTTTTTGATATGGAATCAGTGCATTTACGTTAACTGCAATAAGAATATCATCTGGATTACGAAACACACGATTAACAGGTATGGGATTAAGAACACCTCCATCTACAAATAGTGTTTCGTTTTTTTGAACCGGAGTAATAACCAATGGAATAGATATTGAAGCCCGTATTGCCTCAAACAAGCTTCCTTCGGTTATTACTACTTCTTTCCCTTTTTTCAAATCTGTAGCTACGGCAACATACTTAATGGGTAAGTCTTCAATTTTTTGGTCAGGAATGAATTTCTGCATCTCTTTTAAAACTCTATCAGCTTTAATAATACCTTTCATACTCAATGTGAAGTCGACCAGATTGAAGATGTCCATTTTACTAAGTGAGCATAGCCAAGATTCATATTCATCAAGTTTGCCAGATGCATATACTGCGCCAACCAAAGCACCCATTGAAGTACCTGATATAGAGCTTATTTCATAACCCTGTTTAATAAGTTCACGAATTACACCAATATGTGCTGTTCCGCGAGCGCCACCGCTGCTCAATACTAATGCTACCTTCTGTTTCATAATCTATATTTTTATTTCAACTGAAAATTTTTCAGGGTATTTTGCTGTAACATCAGAATATAGTTCAGCAATCTCTTTTTTAACTATCCTAATATTTGTTAAATTATCAATCACTCCTTTAATCCCGATTTCTTTTTTCTTATAATCAAGATAGCCAACTATAATAGGTACATTAGCATTTTCTGCCATATAGTAATATCCCCTTTTCCAATGTGTGATTTTTGCCAATTGTCCTTCTGGTGATAACACTATATGTAGCTCTTTGCTATTGTTAAATAATCCGGTAATATGATCAATATATTCTTTGTTTTCATATACAGGTATAGAGCCAAAAATTCTAAAAAAGTATTTCAATGGAAATTTGAAAAATTCTTTTTTTGATAAAAATTTATAATTTATATCTAATTGCATCAGATAAAGCTTTCCATATAGACCATCCCAGTAACTTGTGTGGGGTGCGAAGATTACAACAGATTTTTTAATATCAGGAAACTCGCCTTTTATTTTCCAGCCTAAAACACCTGTAAGGATAAGTTTGGAAATAGTTATCATGTTTTAATACTATGGTTGTTTTCAGTTAGTTAGATGGAAATAACTATTTCTTTAAAACATATAATACATACTCATAATGCCCGGTTAAAAATGAGTTATAAGTTCCTGATCCTATAGTTGCAGCAAAATTTCTACCCAAATTTTGAAGTAACTTTGGTAATAGCTTTCTTATTAATTCTTCTCTACCTTGGGTGGATAATTTTAATGCTTCAATAACATTATTGGTAATATTTTCAAATTTTATTAATTGAAAATTTAACTTCCAAAATTGAGTGTTTAGTCTTTCAATTTCATTATTATCCCCAAAATCAGCAAAAAGGAAAAAACCGTCGGGTTTCAAAACACGATATACTTCATCTAAGAATATATCAATTTGAGAATAGCGGTGTGAAGACTCAACATTTATTACTACATCAAATGAATCATTCTGAAAGTTTAGTTTTTGTGCATTTGCTTGTAAAAATTTGATTCTTTCAGATGAATATTTTTTATTACAAAAGTTTATTGCTTTTTTACTCAAATCAACACCGGTTAATAAGTCTGGTGATAAATAACGATTTATATAAGATAAGCCACCACCACGCCCACAACCTACTTCCAAAATATTTTTCCCTTTAATATCTACACCTGTAGCAATCAAATGATAAAGTTGTATTGAGTATCTATTGTTTTCATCAGTTTCTTTAAGTTCAATGTTATGATTATCTTTTGAATAGCCATAATTCATAAATGTAACTTCGGCATTTTTATCAATTGAACTTAAATACCAGTACCAAAATTTGAAAAAAATATTTTTAACTTTTTCTTTCATAGAAATATTATAATTTTTTAAGTAGAACAGCTCCACTTGAATACCCCCCTCCAAAAACCGATATAACAATTATATCGTCTTGCTTATATTTTCCCATGTTTTGGGATAATACAATTGGAGTACTTGCCGAACCGGTATTGCCAAGCTGTTCAATGTTTGTGAGTACCTGTGATGGTTCTAATTTCAATTTTTTTGTTACGTAATCCGTAATTCTGGCATTTGCCTGGTGAGGAATAAAATAGTTCAATTCACTAAGATGAATGTCGTTATTATGCAAAATATGTTCGGTTTCAAGTAACATATACTTACAGGCATGTTGAAAAACATCTTTCCCATAAGGCATTCTAATTCCTCCATTATTAGGTCTTACATATACAGCCTCAAGACTTTTGCCAATGTGCCCCAAACCGGTAGTATTCACATCCATTATTTTAATATCATTGGAAGAGTATCTTTGATTGGTGATAAATACAGCTGCAGCACCGTCACTAAATAAAAAACCTGAATTCTTGTCAGAATCATCGCTATAAGCGCTATTGTTTTCTGAAATAACAATTAATGCTTTACTCGCTCTTTCGCTGTCAAAATAGCAGTCAACAATTTCTATTGCATTTACAAAAGAAGAACAAGCGGAATCAACAGTAAAACATTTTGCATTGCATATATTAAATTGTTTTTGTACAGCATGGGCCAATGTGCCGGCTGTATCATAAGGTGTGTATGTTGCTCCTATTATTAAATCTATTTCATTTATTGAAAACGGTAAATCAAATAAAGCTTTTTTTACTGCTTCAATCGCCATTGAATTTGTATTCTCATATGATAGGGTGCGTCTCCGTTGCTTAATTCCACTTTTGGAAATTATTTCCTCATTGGTAATACCTGATTTGTCGGCAAAGTATTCGTTAAGAATTATTGTATTCGGCAAATAATCCGTCAAATGATTTATTATCATATAGTATTCTTAATTTTTGTCAGCTGTTCACTAGTTTTTTTATATCTCTTTTCGCTGTTTTGATAATTAAGGATAGCTTTATAAAATTCTTCTTTATCAAAATCAGGCCATAGCGTCTCCGTAAAATATTTCACTATTAAATAATTGAACAATATTGTTTTATAGTCATTAAAAAAGAAAAAATAAAACTAGTTACTATTGTATAAGTTTAATTATTAATATAATAACTATAGAAGGCAGCTTAATCAATGTAAATGATATAATTGCTTCTTTATACTTTAATAAAAGATGTCTTAGATCTTCCAAATTTTTGTATATAGTAATTGATCAATACTATTTAAAAGTCAGTACAAAGATATAAATATATTTGACCATTTATGTTTTATAGTCAATTAATTTAAAAAAATTATTTTTTTTGAGTTTTTAAACTGCCCACTATCATAGTTGCAAGCTCATCGATAGTATTTTCAAATTCAGCATATTTATTTTGCAGGAATAAGGGTATTTCTATCCCATTTACTACCATCATAATAATATTCACGGTAGAATTTATGTTTTTAACATCAAGATAACCTTCCTTTTTCCCCTTTTTCAAAATAATTGTTAATTGGGCTCGTTCAAACTCAGAAAAATCGTCTCGGACGTCTTTAACGAAATGATATTTTTCAAAGAAATCAGCTTTTAATGTTTCATGGTAGTTAACTGCCGTGTGTAATAATTTCAAACGCGTAAGCATGTACTCTTTGAGTATGATCAGAGAATCATTATTGCTAATTACAATTTTGCCTAATTCTGCTTTAACCATACCCAACTCTTGTTTTAGAACTTCATTAAAAAGTTCTTCTTTGCTTCTAAAATAATAGTAAAGAATACCTTTTGCTTTGTGAATATTCTTTGCAATTTCATCCATCGTGGTTTTATAAAAACCATATTTTGAAAAATATTTTGTTGCTGATACGACAATTAAATCTTTAACTTCTATGTCAGGCATAATACTTGACTTTTACTGTTTACAGGTCAAAAATAAGGTATTTTAGTCAGATGTTTAAATTTATATTATTAATTAAACTGTCTGACTGGAAAAACCAGTTGCCTTAACCATAGTTGGCTGGATCATATTGACCACCATAAGCCAGAGTTAAGTGCTTGTTGATTAGTTATGTATGCTAATCTTAATTTGAATGGCCAAATGTGATCAATACGCTCGGCTTTTGCATTTTTGTTTTTATACTCTTCTAAAGTAAGGTGTGAGGTTGTGAAAGCGCAAAGGGAAAGTGTAAGCCTTTTTGAATCGTAGTGAAGTGCTGCGCAATGGAACCGTAAAATAGGCTAACTCTTTCCAAGCATAAGGGAAGGGGGTTTCAATTTGTAGTTTTTTCTTCCTATAAATTGAAATCTCCTTTTTAAACAAACAGTCTTAACCTTCTGTGTTTGTCTAAAAACCGTGCGGTGGCCAGGACCATATTTATTCAACTGTAAACCGAAAAAATACCCCGAAGGGTATTTAAAGCAGACCTTCATCTGCTAAGCTTCTGTAGATTTCTCTTTCAGGTGTAAGGATTATGTGATCGAGTAACTGAATATCAAGAAGATTTCCTGCCTCTTTTATTTTCTGGGTGATTTTTAGATCGCTCTCACTCGGGTTGCTATTTCCTGAAGGATGATTATGAGCAATGATAATTCCGGATGCGTTACTTTTTAAAGCGTATTGGTAGATCATACGAACATCCATTAAAGTGCCGGATAATCCTCCTTCGGATATCGTGCTAATACCCAGAACTTTGTTTGCCCTGTTGAACAAGAGCATTTTAACGGTTTCCTTATGTTCAATTGTGGATTGGTTCCATGAGTCGAAGAAGATCTTGTGTGCATCCCTGGAACATTTAACCGTCAGGCGTTCGGAAGGTTTAACTTTAGTCACGTAGGTAAGGGAAACTTCTGCTACATGAAGAAAATCGATTGATTGCTGGGTGGACTGTGTGTTTTTCATAATGCGATAGAATTAAGTTAAACAAAGTTTTTACCAGTGGACGAAAGCCAGAAGGACTAAATAAGTGCAAAAGGAAACGGAATAAATAGCGTAGCGGCTTTATGCCGTAGTCTTTTGCGGGTGTAGGATGTTTGCGGGTATGGCCATCGTTTTAGGACTTATGGCTAACTTTGTAAAAAACTTGTTTATAGACGTGAGCCTGGGGCGAACACCACTTCTGTATTATGATTTTAGCCGTGTACCATTGTACCGCTCAAATCATCGCATCAGCGCTGTGAAGGGTTTAGAACACGAAGAAGCTTTTTTCAGCTTCGAGGCTTCCGCAGCGAAGCGGAGCCCGTAACATAGCGACACGGGAATAAATAAACAATGTGACCAAAGAAAACACCTCTTCCCGTGAAATGCGCTATTAATTAAAATAATAACATTAAATATAATATTTATAATATATTATTTTATTTAAATAATTATAATAAAATAAATAATTTACAAACTTCCTGAAATATAGCTACATTTGATTTACCCTTGAGGAAGGAAACGAGCTCTGCAGGAATGCAACTTGCCAGTGCCGAAACAGGGTGCTCGGTGAAACGAGATGCAGCGAGACAAAAGAAGCAGCTCAAAAGGCTGCTTCTTTCTTTGCAATATTATTAAACCCAAACCAAAAACTCAATTTAAAACCACGTATTCAGACACCTGGCTTGACCAATCACCGCTATTATCTTTTACCCGGACCCGGATCTGCTTCTGCCCCGCACTGCCAAAAACATAGCGTACCTTACTCAGCGGAGAACTAAATTTATAATTTGCAAGTGTGTACTCATACTCTGTAATTTTACCGCTAAACCTTGCATCTTTATCATAAGAGGCCGAAGCGTCCACTTCATATTCGTATGGACTTGAAACACCGATTTTTTTAACTGTAAAAAAGGCGACAGGGGCAATATTTCGAAAAACTGTAAATGTTATAGAAAATTTTGCTTCTTCATTAAAAGAATCCTTAGCCATCAAGGTAACCTGGTCTTGACCTTCAACAACGCCGGTAAAGCTAATTAATTCATTACCAACCTCAAAAGTGCTTCTTTGTTGCTCCTGCGAGACCTGTAATATTATCTTTTCTTCATCCTGAATAAAATATTGTAAGGATATGGGTACCCCGATTTTGAGAGAATCCGAGAGAGTGTTACCCTCAAGCGCAACCCCGTTTCTAACGAGCGAGAGAGTAGGGGCTTTATTAACATCAATAAAGTAATCTTCACGACTATCGCACGAGGGAAAGAAGAGCTCAGCGACCAGAGCAAAAATAAAAAGGCAAAATTTTATAGCTTTCATTGTTTTATGATTTTAATATTTTTCTTTGAATCCAGTAAACCGTTAATTTCCAAGAAGTAAATACCAGTTTTAAAAGAGCTGAAATCAACAAAAACAAAATCATTATCAAAGACTAAAGACTCAATCATTTTACCTCCAGAGTTGAAAATTTTAACGGTTTCAATCTTTCTGCTGCTAATAATGGAAAGTTTTTCTTTCACAGGGTTTGGATAGTAAGTGAACGTGACTTCCTTATTTTTCTCGATGCCGGTAACATCATTAATTACGGAAATTATCTCTTCTTTCAAAACAGAATCACTGCATCCCGCCACACTTTTAATAGTTAATTCAACACTGAATTTTTTGGAATTAACACCTAGGGTGTTGTAATAGTGTACCGGGTTCATTTCGTTTATAATGTCGCCCTCGAAGAAGTTCCAGGTGTAAGTGCTGGCGTTAACGCTTGTACTGGTGAACTTGATTGGATCACCAAGGGTAACGGTAGTAATGTCAGAGGTAAAGTTCGCCTTAATAGGGTCAATCTTTACCTGTAAGTCTAAGGGTTCACTGGCGCAACCGTTCGATAGGATAGATTTAACGTAAACCGAAAAATCAGCCGTAAGGTTTGAAAATGATATTTGAGAACCTTCAGAGAGAAAAATATTAAAACTATTGTACCATTTATAGGTGCTGCTATTAGGGTTTGCAATATTAAGGGTTACGTTTGTGTTTTTACAGTAGAAATCGCTAATGCTAACGCTTGGCTTTGTTACCTTATCCCGAACGGTTATCAGTAAAGGGTTGGAGATAACCGAAGCATTACAGAAAGCATTTGAAGCAATCCTCCTGAAATAGGTAGAAGCTATGGAGGGTTGTGGCTGTAGCGTAGCATCTTTTTCCCCGAAAATGTTAGACCAATTGGTATTATCCCCTGACGATTGCCATTGAAAGGTATAACTACCATCTGCTCCTGTCGGGTTAGTTCCTGTAAGGGGCAAAGGATTTCCTAAGTAGCATACGGTCTGCGTCGATGAGATTACACCAGAAACGAAATCGGGTAAAACGGTGATCGCTATAACGTTCGATTCTGTGCTTCCACAGGTCCCTGAAGTGGCTATCCTTTTATATATTGTCGAATTGTTAAGGTTTAAGGATTCTGAAAAGGTTGAACTATTCGCTCCGCTTATATCAGCCCACGTAAAGCCTCCATTAACGCTCTTTTTCCATAGATAGCTGTATGAGCCATTACCTCCTGAAGGTAAGTTAACATTAGTAAAACCTGATGGTATAGAACTATTGCAAATCGTTTGGTCCGCAGTAATAGCCCCTCCTGTTAGCGGTGAGTAAACTGTGATGCTGATAATATTTGATTCAACCGTACCGCAACCCCCCGAATTGGCTAAACGCTTGTACTGCGTTGTTACTATCAAATTATTATCCTCTGAATAAGATAGAGAATTAGCACCTGTAATATCTGACCAAGTAAAATGACCATCCTCCTTTTTCTGCCATTGATAAGAAAAAGTGCTTGAACCTGTTGGGTCAATCGAACTGATAAAGTTTGCAGGTTTTAAACCGTAGCAAAGTGTTTGGTCTGCCGTTACCCCTCCACCGTTTAATACGTGTAGTACGAAAGCAGTTACAATATTAGATTCAACCATACCACAGGAAAAAATAGCTACCCTTTTGTACTTTGTAGTAACTGTTAGGTTGTTGATATCCGTATAGGTTTCACCATTAGCCACAGGAATATCAACCCAAATAGATCCTAAATCAACGCTTTTCTGCCATTGGTAGGTAAATGTTTCATTTCCTCCACTTGGCAGGGTTACACTAGTAAACGTAGCTGGTTTAGTACCATAGCACAGCGTTTGACTTGTGCTTATTGAACCTCCGAGAATCTGAGGTAAAACGGTAACGATAACAATATTGGATTCAATTGAGCCAAAACTTCCTGAAGTTGCAACTCGTTTATACTGCGTTGTTGTGGTTAAATTATTAGTTTCCGCATAAGTTGTACTACTGGCACTCGCAATATCAGCCCATATAGAGCCTCCATTAACGCTCTTTTTCCATTGATAGGTAAAAGAGCCTGTTCCTCCAGTTGGTATTGAAACATTCGAGAAGCTAGCGGGTACAGAACTATTACAAATAGTTTGATCCTCTGATATAGCCCCTCCTGTTAGCGGTGAAAAAACGGTAATAGTTATTACATTTGATTCTACACTTCCGCAACTTCCTGAAGTAGCAACACGTTTAAAAAGTGTTGTTACGGTTAGATTTCCTGAGCTATAGTAATTAGCGTTAGAATTATCAATGTCAGTCCAAACCGCACCTCCGTTTATACTTTGCTTCCAAAGATACGTATATGAGCCTGTTCCTCCTGTAGGTGAAATATCATTCGTGAATGGGTTTGGAGCTGTTTGATAACTAATCGTTTGGCTTGCAGCAATAGCACCGCTTGTTAGCGGTGTTAAAACAGTAATCGTAATAACATTTGATTCTACGCTTCCGCTTGTTCCTGATGTAGCTACACGCTTAAATAGTGTTGTTTGGGTTAAAGCAGGACAATTAAAGTAATCCGTTGCTATAACAGGTATATCATCCCATGAGATACCCCCGTTAACGCTCTTTTTCCATTGGTACGTAAAAGATCCATTTCCTCCTGTTGGTGAAGCTGAATTTGTAATCGGGGTTGGATTTGTGCTATAGCAAATAGTTTGCGTTCCAGCGATAGAACCACCTAGAAGCTGAGGTAAAACGTTAACCGTAATAACATTTGACTCTGAACTTTCACAACCTCCCGATGTTACAATAAGTTTGTACTTAGTTGTTACAGTAAGATTGGCAAGTTCAGAATAGGAATTTGAGTTTGCACCGATTATGTCCGACCACGTAGAGCCTCCGTTAACGCTTTTTTGCCAAGTATAGTTATAAGAACCGTTTGCTCCTGCAGGATTATTCGAGTTGCTAAAGGCTGTAGGAGTAGTATTATAAGGAATTGTTTGAGAACCTAAAATAGAACCTCCTGTTAAAGGAGCATAGACTGTAACCGTAATAGGGATAGAAGCTAAAGAGCCACAGCTACCAGAGGTAGCAACCCTAAGATACAGCGTTGTTTGAGTAATAGGATTAGGTTCTGAATAATCAGAAGAATTAGAGCTACCAATATCAATATAGCTCGAACCTCCGTTAATGCTCTTTCTCCAAACGTAGGTATAAGATCCATTGTCTCCTGTAGGAAGTGAAACGTTATAAAAAGCAGCTGGTACTGAGTTGTAGCATATGCTCTGGTTCTCACCAATAGAGCCAGAGGTAAGGGGGTTGTAAACGCTTATCGTAACTACATTGGTTTGCACAGCATCGCAACCAAAAGTTGAAGTAGCTACTCGTTTAAATATTTTTTCTTGGATTATACCAGCTGGTTCACAGTAGGTTAGTCCTGTACCACCTGAACAGGAAGTCCAAGATGCACCTCCGTTAATGGTAGATTGCCAATCGTAGGTAAAAGCACCATTAGCACCTGTAGCCCCTCCTGCATTATAAAATGTTGTCGGTGTGCCTCCATAGCAAACATTTTGAGTACCTAAGATAGAACCTGCGGTAACAGGGGGCAGTACGGTTATGGTTATTACGTTTGAGTACTTAACACCACAGTCAACAAAATATGAATACATTCTGTATTGAGTAGTAACGGTAAGGGCTTGGCTTTCCTTCCAAAAACTACGAGTATCGACTGAATGTGGGCATTGCACCCAAGTAGAGAAACCATTAGTGCTTTTTTCCCAGTGCGTTCCGTTTCTATTTGCACTAAATCCATTACATAGTGCGCCTATTGCAATATAAAAGTTAGCAGGGGGTACAGTATTATAGCATATCGTACCTACATTGGTTGCAATAGTGGCACTTCTAGTCTGAGATAAAGAAGTATAGGACAATCCTAACAGTACGCTGAAAAATAGTATTAAAGTTTTAGTCTTCATAGGTTATGGTATTATCGTAACAGTTACTTACAGGAAATAGCAGCACAAAAGCGAATAGGATAAAAATTAATTTTTTGATAGTCTTAGAAGTTATAGTTTATTCCTAATTTTATAATAAAACTAGCTTTACCTACCTTGCTCAACTGGAAGAAACGCTGATCCAAATCAAGGTTAATCATGATCTTATTGGTAACGTAGTACTCGACGCAAAGCCCTATGTCCTCACCGACAAAAAACTGGCTTTTCTTTTTATCGAGCACTGAATTATTTATAAATTCCGCTCCTGTTAGAATACCTCCTTTTACATTGAAAAATAATTTATCTCCGGGATTATAGAAAGTATATATTATCTCAGGGTTTGCATAGACAATTGAAGCCTTGCTTAAATCAAAGCTCACTCTTTCAAAGTCAATACTCCCTCGAAAAGCAAGATTGCCACTTTTATAAAAGGTAATTCTTGAAGAGACGTTAAAGCCGTTTTTAACATAAGCATAATTAACCCCCAGGGCTTTACTTCCTTCAACATGTATCAACTGTGCTCCAGCCGAAACTGAAATAATAAAAAATGCAAGTGTTAATCTAATTTTCATTTGCAGAGAGTTTTTGTTCAAATACTTTCACCTTTAACATCTTTTCTCCTGAGATCTCTATAATAGGGTTACGGGTCCCCTTGAGTTCCCTGAGCTGGATAACAAGAGAACCATCCTTGCCTCCGGTAAAACGCTCTGTTACATAACCCAGCTCTTGTTTTTGATAGGCAGTGACAACCTTAACGGGAGACTCAAACTCGATTTTAATTCTCTGCTCGATTTTGGCCTCGCTTTTTTTCAACCCTTTTCGCTTTCCCTCTACAACCTTGAAGTAAATACCGTCAATGTTGTAGTCACTTCCTGTGTTGTTAGTTATGATGAGCTTGAAATAAGTAAAGTTGTCGTCATTCTTTATGTTAGCAACCTGAAAGGCCATACCGTTCTCAACTCTACCAATTGAGTTATATTCTACCTTATCAGAAAGTACGCTATTAAGGCGTTCTTTCATCTTTGAGTTATTACTTTCAATACTGGCGACCTCTTTCATTTTCTTCTCGTCAATCTTTTTAACTTCTTCACCCGTGAAGTCATAGAAAATCTTCGTGCTGTCGCCATACTTCAACCGGCCATACCAGATCTTTTCATTATCGAGCTTAACGGTTATTGAAGTTTTGGGGGAAAGAGGATCATTGCCACGGATAACACAATTCTTACCATTTTGAAAAATATCATAATATTTGTTTTTATTTTCACCCACTGATGGATTGTTTCCAACAACAATAAAAACAATTGAATCTGTAAAATTAAGGGTAGCTGTAAAGTCTTTATTTACCTCTATTACACCCATATTTTGGGAGAATACCGAACCTGCCAAAAAAGCAAGTAAACCCGTTAAGAAGATATTTCGCATTTTACTCTTTTTTAATAAAAACTTTATAGCCTTTATATAAGCTTATTATTGGTTCCTTTTTTCTTGTCATGGCCCTTATTGTATTATCCACAGCATTGGCAGCAATGCCTACGCCTGTCCCTGCAGCAATGCCGGAAGAAATAGCAGAAGACGTTTCATTAGTGGTTTGTCCAACACCCTCCCTCATCGATTCGTTAAGGTTTCCTTCATAAGCCAGGCCATGGGAATATTTTTCGTCGAAAACAATTAAACTATTTACCGAGGAAACAACACCATCGGTATTCATTATCTGGTAAATATTTATGTCGAAAACATTAATATTTTCTATAGCCTTCCCGTACAGGATCGCATTTTTTTTAAAAACTGTACCATCTAGAGTAAGATCCTCCAAGAGGAAAAAAACAACCGAAGATTGGTTTTTTATCCTGGTGTCCTCTTCCAGCACTGCAGCAGTAAACCCGCCATTTTTAGCTTGTGAACCAGATGTGGATTTTTTTTCGGAGGATCCTTCAGAGATAATTATTCCAAAGCCTCCGGGGTCTTCTTCTTTCTTTTGTGGAGCTTCGCTTTTTGTTTCTTCTTTTACTTTTATGGGCTCTGGTTTCTGTGTTACCGGATTTGTTACCTGATCTTCGCTGCTAGACTTCTTTTCAACAACATTCCGGGGTTCTGACTGGTAGGTTTTAAAATTAGCGGTCTTGGATAAATCCTGTTTTGCTTCCGGTTCCTGGTAAGCGTTGGCCTTTTTTAGCCGGTTGTTATATTCCTCAATTGTTTTGTCTTTCTCCACCAGATCAGGAACGATAAAATCAATAGCTGCAGACGAAGTTGTTTTTTTAGAATAAACACTTACCCCATAAATAACCATGATAAGAACAACTACTCCTATAGCTCCAAAAAATATTATCTTTTCTTTATTCATGACTATTTTATTTCACTACGGTTAAGCTCAGCGAACCTTGTGATCAGTAACCCATGAGGGTTAAGGGGATAGTTACGGCTAACAAAAATTATTAACCCGGTAGTTTCAAAAGAATAGCGGACGGTCTGATCGTCCTGTGCAATTGACAGTATCGCCTTAACCCGGAAGGAATAAGGTTCGCTGTTCCCTTGTATCTCGATATTTTCCGGTAAGATCTCGATTGTTTGCTTTATACCGTAATTGGAAACCTTTGTAAACCAGCCATCATTTTTACGTTTTATATAAAGCTGCTCTATAGAATTATCCCCAAACCACAAAGATTTTTCAAGGCTTTTCTCAACATTAAAGGCATCGTATTGATAAAAATAAGTATGAAATTTTTCAAGATGGTCCTTGATCTCAACCTTTATATTTTCATCCCTTTGCATCCACTTCATGGGGATCACTTCGCCGTTAGTGTCCAGAACCAGCACAGTGTTTAACTGTTTAGAGTAAAGGCTATTAATGGAAAAAGCGAATATTGCCGATGAAACAATAAAGGCAATCGTGAGGCCCCAAACAACCATGCGGTTGACAATAAGGGTTTTGTAAATATCTATTTTAGGTTTTCCCATCGTGCTACTTGATTAATTCTTTGATGAAAGGCATTGAAACTTTAAAAAGCTTGATTTTGATAACTATAACCAGTATAAGAGCTAAAATAACCATCAATCCTCCTGAAATAGCCATACTACCTGGACCTATAGCAGAAACAGGCGTTATAAGAACAGTCATAGTATCGAACAGGGTGTTTGCAAATACGACGACGAAAGCATAGGGGATAATTACCAGGTAGTAACGAGCATACATCTTGAAAACATTGTAGATATAATCTTTCGTTTTATCAAAAATAGAAAGGGCAATCATCAGGGGAATAAATATTTTAATCAGACCCATGAAAAAGTATCGCTCTGCCAGGAAAACAGGGTAAATTAAAAAGTCAAGTATTTTTAATAGAAATTGTGTTATGCTGCTGTAAGCTCCTCCTGTCCAGCTGGAAGGATTCATCATATTTACAACTTCCCCTATCTTTCTTAAAACACCATCTATTGCTGATTCGTTTGCAGGTGGCGGAGTAGCCGTAACTGGTGATACAGCAAACAAATCAGGTTTATTGTTAAACCCTTTTAATGCTTCCGTTTCAACCATTGCACAGGCAGAATCAAAAACATCTAAAATTTGTGTACTAAAACCAACCAGCAAGAGAAGTCCCAGCATTCTAAAAAGGGTATACGGTGAAAAACCTCCATCCCCCTCGCTAAATACTTTCCCATTTTTAGAAAAGCTTTTGAAAAAACTTTTCCAAAGCGATAGAACTAAAATAAAAGCTCCTATAGATTTTGAAACAATAACCAGGTAATCGAGACCTCCTGCGAACATTGCCTTATAAACTTTATCTAAATACTCTAGTCCCATGATTAACTATTTAAAAATGCTGTTTATATAATTCAATGTTCTAAGTTGCATACGTTGATTATCAAGAATTTCAACTTCTATTGTAGCAGAATTTATAACTCCAAGATTTTCACGAAGTTCCTTAAGTGCCTGGTTCATATTGAGCAGCCTGTCACCATCTGACATTTCAGA
>PLNF01000050.1 GCA_003141715.1 Bacteroidales bacterium
AAGTTGGTCCTTGTGGATTTCTGGGCAAGCTGGTGTGCTCCATGCAGGATGATGGCTCCTGTTTTGAATGAAGTTGCTGATGAATTGACTGGCAATTCACATGTAGGGAAAGTAAATATTGAACAATACCAATCACTCGCACAAAAATTCCAGGTAAGAAATATCCCTACTTTGATTTTATTAAGAAATGGTATTGAAGTAAACCGTTTTGTCGGAATAAAAAATAAAGAATTCCTTCTACAACAAATCAATAAGGTTAAGTAAAAGACATGAAAGGGAAATTCGACTCATTAATTCACGATATTCGACCGGTTATTGTTGATTTTCATGCACTGTGGTGTAGTCCATGTAAAATGCAATCTCCTATTTTAAAAGAGGTTGCAAATGAGCTTGGGAACAGGATCAAGGTTATAAAAATTGATGTCGATCAGAATAGTGAGATAGCCAGCCGATACAATATTCAAAGTGTCCCTACCCTCATTATGTTTAAAAATGGCAAGCAGATTTGGAGGCAGTCTGGAGTGGTTAGTAAAAATCAATTGTATAATGTTTTAACGCAAAATATTTGAATGGCAGATAAAAAAAATAATTATTAAAAACAAAAAGTACGCAAATGAAAAAAAACATGGGAACAATTGACAAAACAATCAGGATACTGGTTGCAGTCATAGTGGTTGTATTGTATTTTACGAACGTGATTTCGGGTGTCCTTGCAATAATACTTCTGGCCTTGTCAGCAATTTTTGTTGTCACAAGTCTTATAAGTTTTTGCCCCCTTTACATGCCACTTGGTCTCAGCACCAGGAAGAAAGAATAAGAGAGAAATCATTTATTTCAACTCTTTAATTTTGTTTTCCACATCAATGACTGTACTTTCTGAAATGTCATATATATAGACATCACCTATATTCCATCTCCTGATACTTTTCTGAACCAGGCTTTTTCTGACAATCCAAAGTTGAGGTACTGTACTGATTCTTGTAATATTCTCAATTGCATTGTTCCAACCCTGACCGTTTAATTCAAGATGCCCGACTTCATCAATAACAATCAGTTGTTTATCAGAAAGATTGTTTGCGTTAAGAATCTCATTCCCCAATGATATAGCATCTGAATTAAAATAGTACCTCCCGAATTTAAGCCGCTTTTCATTTTTTTTATCTGAACACAGTTCGATCTGTCTTGAAGATCCTATATCGACAAGATTAAATCCGGTTCGTATGCCATTCTCATTTATTCCGACAGAAAAGAACCCTGCAATCCTTATTTTCTGTTCATGAAGATCAGCTACGATCTTTTGGGCAAAAGTTGTTTTACCCTGGTGAATTTCTCCTGTGATAATTACTACTTGAGGTCGTAGCAGATGTTCTTTTTCAAATATATTTAACAAAGCTTCCGCCTGACCTAATAATCCATGAAAGGATATTCCAGATATGCCTTTCTTCTTATTTTTTGATTTTGAGAGATTGGAAAGAAAAAAGGGTAAGGCAGAGAACGCGAGACTTAACGATTGATAAAGGCTTGCAAAACCTCTGTGATACAAAAGAGATTTTATTACCGGGTTTTTAAGCTCAACACTTAGGGAGGCAAATCCGATAACAATTATTATTGCACGTGCATTCATCTTGAGTCCGATTATAAGTCCATCCATACTGAAGAATGCGCCATGTGAGAATCCATTCCAGAGAAATGCTGCAGCAAAAGTTATAATCATGAAGCTTACCCAAAATGATATTTTCTTCAATCTCTTTAATGAGTTTTTATATTTCAAAATGCAAAATCCCATGTAGGTAATTGAGGATACTATGGCAGCAATGAAATGTGGAGTATTCATTAAAAACAGGATTGCCCCAATTGAAAAAAGGTTGATTAACAAAAATATCAGGGAATAGCTTTGATTGATAGGGTTTTCGGATAACTTATTTTTTGTATTAAGCACAACTTCATGCTGGTGGTCAGAAAAGCTTTTGGTTTTAAGGTATTTTAGTCCGGTTGTATATCCGGCGATAGCTCCTGCCATTCCTGTAATGATGTAGATGAATACTATTAATATTATCAGAAATGTCGGGCTTAAATGTTCTAAATCAATCTGTTTAACTGCAAATAAATAAAGATCAGATAAGATTTTTATGAAGTCAAAACCATAAAGTATCAATAGACTGACAAGTTTTTGTATCAGAGTGGCAAGTACAGCGAATGCTCCTCCGATCATATAGCCAATCAGGTTTTTACCTAACATGAGTATGAATAATTCAATAAGGATTGCTTCCGTGAAAATACCAATCATTGGCCCAAGGATAAGTGCACTGGGAGAAATGGACTTCATAAGGGCGCAGATGATGCCGGCCCTCATTATAAGACCATTTTCTTTCCATACCTGAAGAAATGAAATTAATAACCAGACACTAATAAATGAAAGTATCATTCCTGAGAGCGGAATCTTCAGGTTATGAAGAAAACTACCTAGAATTATTTCAACAGATGCCCAAATGCTACCGATTACAGATGCTTTAAGCCAAGTTTGACTAAGAGGTTTACTTGGAATTATTTGCATATCCTTCCTATATCAATGTAAGAGCATAAAAACGTTAACTGCATAAAAATAGTTTGTTTTTATACATTTTAAGAAAAACATTGATATTATTGTAAATATTTGAAAGCCTGATTAAAAACATGTTTTTAATCAGGCCTGAATAAGTTTGGAGATGTAGTACTAATTATGGCTGCAAGAATGGCCACTCTCCTGATGAGCTTCATGTTGGTGACAACTGCTACCGCTATCTTCTATTAATCCAGACAGATAGAGTTTTACAACTTCTGTGGCATCTCCGGAGCAACCTCTGATAACTTCTATTCCGCTATTATTTAGCACGTTAATGGCTCCTCCTCCTATACCGCCTGCAAGCATTATTGAAACACCATCTGAGGCAAGTACAGATGCAATATCTGACTTGCAACCGCATCCTTCAGGAGATCCGACACTCTTAATTTCAACTATTTCATTCTTCTCAGATATTGTAAATATACCATATGATTCACAATGACCAAAATGGCCATCAATCTGATTTTCTTTTGTTACTGGAACTGCAATTTTCATTTTATTGTTTTATTGATGTTAGTATTTCAAATTTTGGTGGATTATTGATTGTTTTTTTCACTGCACATAATTCAGCAGCATTAACAACTGCAGCCTTATATTTTTCTGGAAAATCAGCTGGCAATTGAATATCTAATTTGATATTAGCTGGTAATTTTGTCTGACTATCGAATTCAACTGATTGAATAATCTTAATATTATCTGAAGTAATATCACGCTGGTCACAGAACGATTTCACATAAATACCGGCACAGGTACCTATTGATGCTAAAAACAGATCGTAAGGTGCCGGAGCTGAATTCTGACCACCACTCTTTACTGATTGGTCAGTTCTTATGATATGATCATTTAAGTGTGCGGTAATTACTTTACCGCCGTCGAATGTTACTTCCATTTTTTTAATTATTTAATTTAATTTTATAAGTTCATTTTCTCCATAAAGTGTGCAGTTTTTACATTTGGTGTGATTTTCCAACCCCTCTATCAGTTTGTAACATTTTCTGCACCGGTACCACTCTTTATCCATTTCATAATTTCCGCCCTCAATCTCAATTGCTTTTCCTTCAATAAATGCTTTTGCAATTTGTTCTAATGCGCTATTATAAATACGCGTAAAAGTGGGGCGGGATACATTCATCTGAACAGCTGCCTGATCCTGAGGAAGTCTGTCGTAATTCACTAATCTTATGCTTTCGTACTCCTCTAATTTCAAGATGACTGGTTCGATTTTGCACATTGGCATTCCGTAGGGCTTAAATCCCTTCATTTTAGGGGGGTTGGAAATCTTCCTGCTTTTATGCGGACGCGCCATTCTTTTTTGGTTTGAAAATCGCTTTGATATCGGGGAAGATTATGTACCCGAAGAATATTGCTGACAAAGCTAGAATTATTTTCCCTGCCAGGCAAAAAGAGCCGCAATAAAAATCCTCTCCAAGTCCAAAAAGACACGTAGTGCATCCTAATATTGCCATTAAGATATAATCAACAAAAATTAACAATGGGAGGATGAAAAATACTTTAACGAGAATTGAAGCTTTCATAGTGATAATTTCTGTAAAGATAATGAACCTACGTTCATAATCCAAATAAAAATTAACATATTTATGAATAGCTTAAATTACCTTATGAATGCTTCCTTAGTCTGGGAAAGTGATATTAAGGATGTTGTGCAATTATCAGGAAAACATCAAACGGTTTTGTAACAGTCTCAGAGATTTGCTTATTAATAGTATAGCATTTCCGATGACTGATATCGGTAAATCCTTGCTTTTTAATCCTGGCTGATAATTTTTCGATATCAAAGCCATTATGACCAGTAAATCCTTCACCATGAAATGAACCATCTTCAGTATACAGATCTGCGATGGCAAGAAAACCTAATGGATTGAGGAGATTATAAAATTTTGTAATAATATTTTCAATATCAACGATATGATGAAGAACCATCTGGTTAAATATAAGATCGAACTTTGCTTTTTTGAAGACAGACTGTTCCAGATTGAAGTTTAATGCCTTAAGGTTTTTTACCCCTGAAGTTTTTATCTTATTATTCATAATTTTCACCATCTCCGAGGAATTATCCATTAATATGATCTCTTTTAAAGAATCTTTCAGGATAAAACTGGTAACTCCGGTACCTGCACCGAATTCAAGTGCAGTCATCTGCTTTTTTAATGGGATTAGTCTTTTAATTTCATTTGCAATGGCTTCTGCCCTATCCCATACTATAGGGTTCTGGTCCCATTCAGCTGCTTTTAAATCAAACTCGTTCATTAAGTTTTTATAATTATTAAATGTTTATTATTAGTATATAGATACTAACACGAAAGATTATACAAAGTTCGTGAAAGGCTACTTGTTATCCCGCAAATTGGTTCGTTAAGGATTCTCTTTAGCTTTAGCTTTAGCGTAACCATTTTTTCAATCTTTAATGCACCTGACAGATGCCCCCCACTCAATAGGATTTGTCCCTCTGGTGATCTCAGGACTTTTAGAGTTCAAGGATCGATAAATGGCTTTATTTGAACCCACTTGGCCGGAACTCCAAAATACGCTACTTTCCCCGACATTGATAAAAGTGGCTAAATCTCCCCGGCAGCCGGCCGGTAGAGAGGTAAAAACACTTTCATTTGTTGCACCTGTGTTGGGATCTTCCCAGAAAGTATTTCCAGATTCTTTCATCTTTCCACCCGCAACTTCGCTACCTCCAAGGTAAGTTTCGAGAATTGTCCATTCATCATCACCCGGTACATTCCATCCGGAAGGGCAAAGTTTCATGGTGTTTACTGTATACCAGTTATACAATGCTCCATATGTGTTTTTATATTGGGAATCATCATTATTATACCAACAATACCCGGGAGAAGAAAGGAAATTCCATATTCTGTAACATTTTGCCAGGGGTATACTAGTACCATCATTAAAAGTGATAGTTCTCATGTTTTCTGTTGTCCAAATCTGAGATCCAATTCCTATAGTTTTATACACATTCCCTTCTATATCTGTCACGGTTCCTTTTTCTCCTGAATGATCAACAGTAGTTGTAAAGAACAATTCATTACCATAGGCTGTTCCTGCCTTGTTAATAGCATAAGCTCTCACAAAATAAGTCGTATTCGGTTGGAGTCCGGAAATATTGCTGGTAAAACCAGTAGAGAAGTTGATATTTAACTCTGAAATCTTGTCATCCGATATAGTAGGTAATTGTTCTTTACTCCAACAGATACCTATTTCTGATATTTCAGAACTGCCAGTTAATGTAATAATTCCGCCACATGATGCAGATACCGGAGTGATAAGTGTTATGCCAACTGTCTTGACTCCAGGCGTTATGTTGTCGTTTTCTTTTTTACATCCGGTCGCACTTAATATAAATACTTCTAATACAGCAATCAGATATAACCAAATACTCTTTTCCATATTTTAGATTATTAAGTTATCAATATTAAAAAATATATATTTCCGACAGTTATTGAAATTAAATGTATTCCTATTGTTATGACATCATGGCTATTTGCTTTTGTTTGATCGAATAGAATAATAATTTAGTCCTTTTCTTCCGCTTTTGAGTGCAACAATTCTGCAATTTTTTCAAATGAGTCCATTACCTGTTTGTTGGTTTGGCTGAAGACACTTAATCCTTTTTCAGCAGCTTCTCCTACCTCTGAAACCAGAGGTATCTGGCCGAGTAACATTGTGTCGAACTCTATTGCCATTTTATGTCCGCCGCCTCTTCCGAAAATATAATATTTTTCATCGGGATGCTGCTCCGGTGTAAACCACGACATGTTTTCAATGATTCCCAGAACTGGAACTTTCAGATCGGGATTGGTAAACATTGAAGTGGCTTTTCGTGCATCATTGAGCGCTATCTCCTGCGGGGTAGTCACAATAATTGCTCCTAAAAGGTTTAGTTTCTGAATAGTTGTCAGTTGAATATCACCTGTTCCGGGAGGGAAGTCAACAAACATATAATCAATATCTCCCCACTCAGTATTTTCGAAAAGTTGAGTAACAGCATTTGCCGCCATTGGTCCACGCCATATAAGTGACTGGTTACGATCAATATAAAAGCCGATTGACATGATCTTTACTCCAAACTTCTCAATAGGAAACATCATCTGCTTATCCCCAAAAGCTGTTATGTCAGGTTTTGCATCCTCAATACCGAACATCCGTGGTATTGACGGGCCATAAATATCCGCATCCACCAACGCTGTTTTATAACCGTTTCGTGCCATGGTAATTGCAAGGTTTGCTGCAACTGTTGATTTTCCTACGCCACCTTTACCTGATGCAACTACAATAATGTTTTTAACTCCTTCCATGGGAATTTTTTCGAATAATTGACTCATCATTAATTTTTATTTTAGATTTTATCTGTTTTTTTGCTGATATTAAGATCTGCATAATATCCTGTTAGTCATAATTTAGCCGGGTTGGTTCATCGGAAAGCGTAGGTTTAATAGACTCCTGAAGAAATTCATTGTTCCAGGTATTCAGGCTGGAATGGGTGTTATAATATTTCTGTGGAATGGGGTGGGTTCCAAAGATTACCTTCATTCCATATTTTTCTGTAATAAATTTTTTAAAATGCTCCATATGAGGACATGGAGGATAGCCAACGAGTAACCTGTTGCAAAATGTATATTAGTGACCCCGTTTTTCATCATCTCTTCGGGAGCATATTCAATATTACCGCCAGGACAGCCTCCACATGTAGTGAATGCGGCAACTTGAAGTTCCATATTCTTATAGATTGAAAACGCTCCTTCCCGATTTGTAGCTGCTCTAAAGCATTTACCCCCGGAACAGGTACTGTATCTGTCACATATAATTATGCCTATTTTTATTTTTTCCATTAATTCAAGGATAAATTTAATTCGAAATATGTTAGTAATATATTTATCAGCAGCATCTAAGTACCTGTGGATTCTCTGGTATTCCAATATCTTCTCCATTCCGACCCTTATATTTCTTTTCAGGGTCATACGCTATTCCTAACTTATCAAGTAAAGGCTCAACAGTTACCTGGTGAGTTTGCAATCCTATATCCCAGGGATCGTAACCTAAAAGAAGTCCGGCAAGTTCCTCATAGGTTAAAACCGGGATTCCATAACCATCTTCACCATAAGTTTTACCTTCCATTTCGGCAATTACATATTGCCATCGATCGAGGAAATAAGTACAACCCGGGCAGTTGGCAATTATAAGATCGGGTTTAAAAGGCTGCATCGAATCAAATTTCTTTTTTGAATTTGAAACTGAATAACCTCTGTTGGATTTGAGGAGGTACTGTCTGAATCCGAATCCACAGCAATGACGACGTTCCGGGTAATCAACCTGTTGGCCTCCCCATTCATCAATCAAACCTGCAAGTACATATGGATATTCAGCGCCTCCTATTCCTTCTTGTGGAAAAATTTTTGCATAGTGGCAGCCAATATGATCAACAACTTTAAGAGGCTCACTGGTATTTTGATTTATCAGTTTGAATTTTGTTTTTGCTGCAATCTCTTCACGAAATTTGTAAATAACATCGCTGGCATGAACAAGATTTTGTGGTATTTCAAAGGTTTTACCGGTGGCACGTTTTAACGCTTCACGTGTTTTTTGTTCTGTTTCCGGGAAATGCTTCCAGGTATCCATTACCTCAACATAAATACCAAATGAGGTAACGCACGATGCAACAAAATTTTCATAATCGGCTTCGTTCATCATGGCAAATTGGCGGGCCACTACTGTCATAATTGTTTCGAAAGGTATTATACCCGAATGGTAGGCAATACCTGTACAAGTAGTTTGCCGGGCATCGTCAAAAATATCTTTGCCCAGATCATTTCTGAGGATATTCAAATACAAATTTTCGGCAGCCGGGAAGAAATTCTGCCTGATGCAACTGCGTGCAAAATAGTAATGGTCATCAGCTATATCTTTCTGGTATAATGCCCAGATCTCATTTTTCCTTGTCTTCATGGAGAAATTTAATTAATAAAGTAGTAGATGCTTTAATTATTCATTGTACAGATGTTTAAAGTAGTCGTCTTTCCCCTCTTTAAAATCAATGTTAAGTTCTTTTGCCTTGACAGAAGAGTATTTTTCGATCTTTTCAAACCGTTGAGTGCCGCCGGTTTCATCAAATATCTTTTTAAGGTCATTAAGCGATTCCTGCGATATATTGCGAAGCGTTCCGGATTGGTTCTTTTTATAGCTTGTTCCAAGACGTTCCAGCATAGATTCCCTGTTCTCTCTCAGCCACTTCCATACAGGTCCCTGTTCGGGGTACATATCATTATCAACTTCATCAATATATACGCAGTAGCCATACTTAAGTATATGGTCTCCGACTGTACGTTTGACTGCAAGTTGCTTCCTCCCCTGCTCACTTTCTGTAAACATACCTGTATCTATTGACAGAGCACGTAAAGCCTGGATAATATAACCGGGAACATTTCCTCTCGGACATCTGGTTTTACATGACAGACATTCTCCGCATCTCCAGATTGTGTCGCTTTTAAGAAGTTTTTCAAGCTCTGCTTCATCTCTTCTCTGCACTGTATCTACCACAATGCGAGGATCATAATCGCTTACTTCTGCAGCAGGGCAGATTGCAGTACAGATACCACAATTAAAGCAAGCCTTAAGTCCTTCAATGTAACGGACATCTTTATCTAATTCTTTATATAGTTCCATCATCTTCTTTTATAATCGGAAATACTTTTCCGTACATCGGTCATGGTGAATGAATATTGTCTCCTTAAGAATCCCAGATTCTTTCCTGTAAGCTTTTCAGGTACTCTCAGACTATTAGCCAGATAACTTGCAGGGATATTAAATTTTTCTGAAACGGACTGGAGTGTCTGATACCCGTAAACCTCAATTTCTTTGTATTCAGAATTATGAGGATCTGTCCCGCTTATTTTACTATTCATTTCCTGGTTAACTCCCTGATTAGTTGTTTTTTCAGATTCTGCAGATTGTTGATTAGTCAAAATGGTATCGTTACCGGTTTCTGCGTTGATGTTAATTGATGAGGAAAAATTATCTATCCTGTTTCTGTGCTTATGTTCAAAGGGAACCTTTTCAGGTAATATGAAAAATGGGGATATTAGAATTATCAGACAAAAAAAGACTAAAAACAGGGTAATACCAATCCTTATTAATAATGCAGGAATCATCTGTTTAAAAACAGACATAATAACTTTCCAATGTAATATGATATGTAAAATCAGCATAATCAGAAAAAAAATGCTTAAAGTAAAGTGTACTGCACCCCATTGGTGTCTTGATAGTCCAAAATATTTTAGATCTACATCATCTCCATAAATGATATTTCTCTCTATTCCCGGGACTAAAACATATTTCATTAGTAATCCAATACCGGATACCGGAATCAGTAATAGAAGCATTATTATATCAATGCTTAAATTGAGTTTTGATTTGTTGTTGCTGAAAAGTATCATGGCATAATTTATATTTTTTTCAATTATTTCGTAAATCTCTTCACCTTACCGTATTAAAATAATTTGGACTATTTTTTTTTGTTAATGCAAGCCTCTTTATTCTATTAAGTCTGGTTTTTAAAAGTTTACGTTTTAACCGGTTAATTTTATCAATGAAAAGAATCCCATCCAGGTGATCGAATTCATGCTGAAATATTCGGGCCTTAATTCCATCAAGTTCTTCTTCAATTGTTTTAAAAGATATATCCTGATATCTTACCAGAATCTTATCAGGTCGGGAGACATCTTCATAAATACCGGGAAAACTCAGACATCCTTCTCTATAAATTTCATTTTCAGTATTCCTGTTAATTATTAATGGGTTAATAAAAATTCCTTCGAATTTTTCTATTGTTATATCATCTTCAACAATTGGTGAGGTATCGATCACAAATGCTCTTTTAAGCAGATTTATCTGTGGACCTGCCAGTCCAATACCTCCGGCTTTTTTCAGAGTGTCTGATAACATCTCAGAGATTTTAATCACATTATCTTCTTCAGTAATTTCTGCTGAATATTTTCTGAGTACTGAAGATCCATATAAAATTATAGGAGCAACCATTTGTCAAATTTGTAGATGATATTCCCTCAGGTAAAATTTCTTCCCTTTATAGACTGTGACTTGTATCAGTCTTTGTTTTATAAGTGAATTAACTACTTCATAATCTGCATTATCGTGCTTTAAAAGATTAGTCAATGAATCTTCCCTTAACGGATGTACTGCAGTTATGTTAAGAATATCTTCATATATATTGCCAGTAAAACCTGTCTCATTTCCTTCAAAGCCCGTGAGAAATTCTGTTTTTATGCCATTTTTAAAGAAAATCTGCCATGCGAGGTTCATTATTTCTGTACCAGGCGATATTGATGTTTTTACAGATGGTGGTCTGATTGGTATTGCCAGGTATGCTTTGCAAGGATTAAAGGTCTTTATTAATTCTGCCAGGTTTGAAAAATTTTCAACAGAGTCGTTTATTCCTTTAATGATCATAGTTTCAGTGCATAACAGGCCTTTAAAGAGGGAACTGAAAAGATTTATATTTTCAAGGTGTTTTTTGAAATCAAGTCCGGGAGCAGGATGGTTAATTTTTTGCCAGGTATCTTTATCGGCGACATCCATTTTAAGAGAAACCCAGTCAGCCTTAAAAAGATCTTCTCTCACTGACTCGTCAAATAATAATGAAGCATTGGTTATAACTGCAACAGGGAAACCAAGTTTCTTAAGCAATAAAATTGATTTACCCAGATTTAGATCAAGAGTAGGTTCTCCGTTAGAGACGAATGTGAGATAATCGGGCTGGTTTTCTTTATTTAATTGTTTAAGATGTTGTCTGACCTTTTCAAAAATTACTTCAGGTTTGAAAAAAGCTTCTCTCTTAATACCTTTCTTCATCGTCTTCCCGACCTGGCAGTAAACACAGCCATAAGAACAGGTCTTTGGAGAAATAATATTATTTATTCCAAGGCTTTTACCCAGTCTTCTTGATGGTACAGGACCAAAACTTATCATTTAATTTACCTTTGATTCTTTAGCGGCTTTTTTAACAGGAAGGATTGTAAACAACCAGACTGTCTTTTTCAACATTCAGTAATTCAGCCATAACATTGCATTTCACCATTAGAAGGAAGAAAATTCTTTTATCCTTCAAAGGGAGTAACCCTTCCATGTTACCCTGTCCCTTTGAAATGATCAGGTCGGCTTTTTCAAAATACTGCTGGAACATTTTTCCTGACTTATGAACGATTGTCGAAGGAGCGTCATATTCATTTGAAATTACTGTTACAATTTTATTTAATCCTACATATTCGGCATCTTCAATTGTGGCATCGTTAATGACCGGAGCTCCTCTGACGACAAAAGTAAGATCATGATGCTTAATTGTTTCAATGAATAATTTGTCGAAGACAATTTCTCCGGCATTATCTCCCAGATATATGACAAGTTTAGCATTCTTTAATTTTTGCTCCAGCTGTTTTGAATGATCAATGGCAAATTCAGCTGTGAGTGCATTATCTATTGTTTCCTGTAGATTAAAATTGTCATTTGCGGCAAAATCAATTATGTTTCCTGCAATCGCAAGCCGCAAAGCAGTATTAAAGGGATCAGTTGATCGCTTTACCATCTTTTCCAAATCAGGAAACATACCAAGAGCCTGATCATTATTTTCCTTCTTTTCCTGCCTGTATGGATCAGGATTATGAGTATAGTTCTTTAGAATTCCGTGAAGTTCACGGGAAAATTCAGGTGATAAGAGCTCATCCCATTTATTGCGATAGAGATTGATCATCTCAAGAGTGAAAGAATTTTTTGCTTCAATTGAGATATTTGCTCTTTCAATTAATTTTTCAAATGCCCTTGTGAAACAAAAAAAGCAACGGTGATCTGATATCATTTGTCTTTTAATTATTTGCCGCTTAATTTAATCCGCTTTGTAAGCGTTTTCCTTTTCCTACTCCTCCCCCAGATTTACGGCGTTTTACTAATCCTTTTCCTAATTTGTTTATGACTCCTTCCGAAGAAATCTTTTTACATTTTCCTAATCCACGACCTGTTTTCGGACCTTGTCCTTCAGGGCCTGTACTATTCATACGTGGCATAATTTTTTTGTATTAATTGTTTAACATATTGATAATTTCCTGAATTGTTTTTTCAGGTTCCTTAAATACAATCATCTGGATTTTAAGACTGTCGAGCAGTGACTTAATTTTTATTCCGAATTCTCCCGATATTATCTTCTGAACATTCCGTGATGCGACCAGTTGTACTGATGCCGGACCGGCACCTTCCTGAGCATCTTTATTTGGGTTTGGAATGAATTCCATCCCTTTTGTTTCAGTATCATAAATAATAAAGAATCCACAACGTCCAAAGCGTTGATCCAATTTACTTTCCAGACTGTTTCCGATACTTGTTATTGCTACTTTCATCTTATTCTTTTTTAAAAATCTCTGCTGTGCGGAGTCCACTTTCTGACCATATTGCTACGACACTTCGGGCAAATTTCCTCTTTACATGGAAATCCAAACCGATGGGGTTGTTCAAAGCCACAAGCCGGACAAATACATATATTATTACATCGCGTCAGCGATTCTTCAGGTTCTTCATGGATTGGTTCATAATTTGAAAAATTAGTGCTTTTACACAAGGGACATACTTTTATTTCTTCCTGTTTATCAGGATTGTTAAAATAGCATCCGCAAGCTTTACATGAAAACCATTCGCTGTCAAAATAAATCTTCCCTCCCTCAATAATAATCTGTTTCCCCAAGACAAGAGCTTCTGCAATTTTTTGTCTGGCTCGGGCATAAATACGGGTCAGCGTCGGCCTTGATATGTCCATTGTTTCTGATGCCTGGTGGTGATTGAACATGTTGTAATCGCACAAACGTAATGCTTCATATTCTTCAATTTGAAGAAAAACAATACCAGGTTTGCATTCGGACTTCTTATTCCCATATGGCTTAAATCCAGATATTATCGGTGGATTACTGATTTTTCTTAATCTTAATGGACGTGGTGACATAAATTAAGAGTAATAGTTCACTACAAAAATAATGAGCATATGTTCATAATACAAATATATTTTATCATTTTATTTATAGTTTTATTTCTGTCATAATGCTATGTGGAATATAGCATGGTACTAACAGAGAATCAGCTTTTTATTTTTGCAAAGTACATTGCAAATGAGCGATATAGAAAGTGGGGCCATTTACCAAATGGGACTATGATCAATGCCCATTGTGCAAGAATAATTAAATGTAAAAGATATAACCAGATATTTTTTTCTATTAAACCTGTATCAATAAAAAGACGAACAGAAAAAGCAGTAATCCCCATAAAAAATAGCCATATAACAAATAACCAGTCAGATGGTTGTGAAAATTTATTTATTTCATTATTCTTTTTTATACGGTCCGACACAAAATCAATTGTAACTATAAATACTATTATGCTCACAACATATCCGAACACAATTATAAATAACTTCTCGCTGGAGAACCAGTCAAGAAAAACTGTTGTAAAAAGTAAGCCTAAATACCCGAGGACAAGAATAAAATGTTCAAACCATCTGAACCGGTTGTCATCACAATCCAAAGCTCTTTTCTGTGTAAACATATGGAGTATTAATTCCCATATTCCTGCAAAATATTTTGAAAGAGGTGCTTTAATTTTTGGTTTTAATATTATAAACCACCACATTCTGATAATATTTGGAAGCAGGATAAGAACAAAAACCAGAACAATGGCTAACAGCTCAAAATTATGGCCGAAATGCATTATGGTTTCGAGATTAAATTTCTCATATATACTGAATCCTAAAACTACGATAGCCGTTAAAATGAATGCTGATATTGTCAGAGGGAGTGATCTGTATAACAGTCCGGATAGTTTAGTCCAATCGTATTCAGAAGTAAGCCATCTTCTAAGTGACATCATTAACTCGCCGGGGTTTGCAGTTTGCGGGCAATGTGTTGAGCACTCACCACAATAATAACATAACCATGGTTTCAGCGAAGATTTAATATCCTCTTTCATCCCTAGAACGCTAAATCGCAACATCTCTCTGGGGAATGAATCTTCTTCTGTTGACAAAGAGCAGACAGCAGTGCAGTTTCCACAGTTATAGCAAGCGTTGAAATGGAATGCCCCATACTTCTTTAGTTCTTTTCCGAATCCAGGATTAACAGCAGCCATTATTTTTTTAGTTTATAAGAAAAATACGCATCCATATCATCAACTGCACCGGTTTGCACAAAGCTGTATTTTACCAGTGACATGAGGTAATAAACGACCTCATGTTTAGGCATATTGAGTTTTTTAGTTAATTCTTCAATGGTTAAGTCACCTTCCTGAAGAGCATCCAGTATTGCTTTTTTAATCTTAATGAATTGTTTCAGGTTATCTTTTGCTGCCTGAGATACTTCTCTTTTTTCCCTAAGGTATTTATATGTCTTCCCTTTTTCGATCTCCATGGTATTATTTTGAATAAGCACAACATTTGTTAATAAATACTATTCACCTGCCAAAGCATCAATCATACTCTCAATTTCTCTGTTTGAATAAGCAATTAAATTAATAGCATCTGTTGGGCAAACCGGCAGACACATACCACAACCTTTGCATATCGAATTATTTATAGCTGCTATCTCTTTTTTCTCATCTTTCACCATTTTGATGGCATTGAAAGGACAGGCTTCTGCACATGCCCCACACCATGTACAGAGATCTTTTTCTATTTTAGCTATGATAGGTTCTAATTCCAGTTCTCCCTTGCTGACATAAGAAAAAGATTTAGCAGCTGCCGATAGAGCTGAATTAACAGACTCCATTATGTTTTTGGGTCCCTGGCATGCTCCGCAGATGGTTATCCCATCGATAACGGTTTCCACCGGACGCAGTTTCATATGAATCTCATTAAAAAACCTGTCTCTCCCTTTTGGAAGCTTAAAGAGTGAAGCCACAGAATTATCTGCCCTTGGCACCATCCCGGTGACAAGTACGACGAGGTCGGCTTCAACTGACATTTCTCTTTTTGCTGTCAGAATATCATTGATCTTTACCAGTGTTTTATCATTCACCTGATTAACAACAGGAGAATCATCTTCGTAAGATTGAAGGTATATGTCCCCTTTTTTGAGGGATTCAGCGTATAAAACCTCCTGTTTCCCATAAGTTCTGATNNCAGTACCTGGAGCAATATTTGTTTTCTCCTTCAATCTGACGGCTTCCTACACAATAGATATATGCTATATTCTTAATTTCTTTCCCTTTGAAAATCAACTTTTTATCATTAAGTTCAATTATCCGTTTAAACTGAGGCAGGGTAACTACATTTTCAAAATGATTATAACCAAACTCTCCTTCAGATGGAGTATAAGAGTCGAATCCGGTAGCCATCACCACAGATCCTACATTTATTTCAATTGTCTCTTCTTTCATGGAGAAATCAACACTCGGGCAGATATTTTCGCATTCGCCACAACGGGTACAGTTTTTAATATCAATTACAGGTTCCTGTGGGTATTCAGATGGGAAATTGTGGTAAATTGCTTTCCTCTCTGTAATATCAAAGTTGAAGCTATCAGCCACTACAACCGGACAGACATTTATTGCCTCCTGTAGTTTTCCTTTATGACATTCTTCTTTTATATACCTGGGTGTTTTCTTAATTTTCAGTTTGAAATCCCCAATACTTCCTGCACTGGCGATAACTTGGGATCCTGTCAATAGGGTTATATTGTCTCTTTCAATAAGTTCATTATATAATTTTGTTACCACCTCTTTACCTGTTTCGCTGGTTGTAAACAGCAAATTCCACTGCGCTACCCTGCCACCGATAAAATGTTCTCTTTCTATCAGTGTTACAGGACATCCCATGTCGGATAATTCAATAGATGCTCTCATTCCAGCAACACCGCCGCCGATAACAGCAACAGCTTTTTTAGAAGTGATAATAAAAGGATAGAGAGATTCGGCTAATCGTACTTTGGCAATTGCAGCCTTAACTAAATGGATTGCAGTTACAGTAGCACCGACTTTATCGTCAGAATGAGCCCAGGAAGCTTGCTCACGTATATTTGCATGGACATAGTTGTATTTGTTTAATCCGGCTCTTTCTGTGACTGCCCTGAAGGTTATGAGGTGGAGTTTCGGTGAACATGAAGCTACCACCACTCCGTCAAGTTCATTTTTCTTAATATCATCAACCATTTCCTTCTGGTTGGCATCACCACATGCGAACATAGTGGTCTTAACAAGGAAGACGTCAGCTTCATTTTCAACCGATTGTTTAACTTTTTCTACGTCAACATAATCGGAAATATTTCCACCACAGTGACATATGTAAACACCTATCTTTTTGTTCATTATTTCCGGATTAAGTAACTCATTGCTTCAGATGATGCAGCGCCTGCCGAGAGGATAGAGTCAGGAATATCCATTGGTCCGGTAGCAGTTCCTGCAACGAAAACGCCTGCAATGCTTGTTTTTGCAGGGCTTGTAAGAGGATCTGCCTGATAAACAAAACTGAATGGATCGAGTTTTAATTCTTCATCTGAAAATATAGAGGCACTGTCGGTATTGGGAAGAACTCCAACAGACAATACTACCATATCGTGTGTTCAGCCTCCTTAACGATGTTTTCATTAATATCTTCATAACGCAGTATAAGATTCCCATCTTCTTTTTCCTTAATCTTTCCAATTTTGCCTTTTACAAAGTTCACACCCATTCCCTTTGCCTGGTCATAAAATTCTTCAAATCCCTTACCAAATGACCTGATGTTAATATAATAAATAGTCACGTCAGCCATAGGCAATGTACCCATAAGTAACTGCGCCTGTTTAATTGAATACATACAACATATTTGTGAGCAGATAGGATTACCCAATGTTACATCTCTTGATCCTGTACAGAGAACATAAGCGATTCTATCGGGAACTTTTCCATCTCTGGGTCTCAGGATTGTATTATATGGACGGGTAGGGGCCAGTTGCCGCTCCATTTGCATGGAAGTAATTATATTTTTATAGATTCCGTACCCATAACGCGGTATCATAACCGGGTCGAATAGTTTAAATCCCGTAGCAATTATTACCGTTTTAATGTCAAGATGATATGCTTCAGACTTCTGGGTAAAATCAATACATTTTGTNNCATAACTGGCAGCCGGTACAATCTTCAGCAATGACATAGCGAGGGTTTCTTGTCACTTCAGCCTCAAAACTGCTTTCGGATTTTTTTACAATTTTTCTTACTTCACTTCCTGTAAAGATTGTAATTCCGGAATGTCTGGAAATTTCTGAAACCTTTGGTGTAGTAATACATGCAGAACAATCTAAAGTAGGAAATACCTTACTCAGTAAAATCATTTTACCGCCAATGGAAAGATCTTTCTCAACAAGTAATACCTTAAATCCGTTATTGGCTAAGTTTAATGCAGCTTCACCACCGGCAATTCCACCACCAATAACAAGTGCATCATAAGAGGCATTTATTATTTTCTCAGGCATAATTAGTTGTTTGAATTATTGAGTAAATATTCATTGAAACTTTTCATCTGTTTCACAAAAGATTCACTGCAAACTGAGCAAATTGCAGCCATTCTCAATCTTGCCGGCTCTATATTCTTTGCTTTCATCAATTCATGAGTCCGGCCAATAATCTTGCCTGTTTTTTCTGTACATGATTCTCCATATGGACAATCACTTCCATCCGCTGCTATAAAAACCCCGTCAAACCCTTTTTCAAAAGCATGTAATATCCATCTTGATTTTACACCGCTTGAACATGGAATTGAAATTGTATAAACTGTTGGAGGGTAATGCAATTTTAATAATCCTGCCATATCAATAGCAGGATCAGATATCTTTTCTGTGGAAAATACCAGGATTTTGGCACTTTTAACATTGATGCCTGTCATACTTAATATCTATTTTTTCTTCATAAAGACCTTAAAATATCCGTTTTCTTCAATTGTACCAAGATATTCATGTCCCTGCTTAGCACACCACTTGGGAAGGTCTGATTTAGTGCCTTCATCTGCCGACAAAACTTCCATAATATCTCCTGATTTTATAGTACCAACAGTTTTTTTTGCTTCTAATAATGGTCCGGGACAAGCAGTTCCGCGTGCATCGACTGTTTTTGCTACCTGTACTTTTTTTAATTCTTCTGGTGTCATAAGTATAAATTTAAATTGTGATTAAAATTTGAAAACTAAATAAACAATTGAATACTACTTTCATTGGCTTCGGAAACGAAAGTTGCAGCTCCGGCATACCTTAGATTTGGATAGTCAATCATTTCTTCTTTTTTGAACCCCATTAAGTTCATCGACATCTCGCAAACCGTAATTTCAACTCCGAGTTCACTTGCTTCTTTGAACATCTGGCCAAGGGAAAGAACACCTTGTTTTTTCATAAGGTACTTAATCATCAATGGCCCCATTCCAGCCATATTCATATTTGATAATTTCAGTTTGTTTCTCCCTCTGGGTAACATTATGCCAAACATTTTAGAAATAAAATCTTTGCCGTCTGCTTTCTTCTTCTTATCCCTCAGAGCCGAAAGAGACCAGAAGGAGAAAAACAATTTTACATGTGTATCCATCGCTGCAGCAGCCAGTGAGATAACCATAGCGGCCATGATTTTATCCATATCACCCGATACAATTGCTATTGACAGTTGGTCTTTTTTTAAGTTTTCCAGAGATGTGATCTTCGTCTGTAAAGTATCTATCTGTTCCTGAAGATGAATTATTTGATTTTCTTGATCTGTTTGATTACTGATTTCTGGTAACATTATAAAAGTTTAAACCTTTACAGGCGTATGATTACAAAAATTATATCTTAAATTATTATTACAACGCCCATTAAATGAATAGATTAACATCAGCTTCCTGCGTTGCAGTGATATAAGCCCCAATACCACATATGTCATCAGCGATGTCAATAAAGTCATCAAGTTTTTCTGCTCCCCAGATTTTCCCGGCAAGTCCGCAAATATGAATTTTAACCTCTGAAATTGTTTTGCATTCTCTGAAAAATTCAACCCAGGTTTTTACTTTCAGGGTTTTTAATGATTGCAGAAACTCAGCTTTCAATGCTGGATTCTCAGCCATCTGTAGCTTATCAGGGTTGTCGCCGATATCTTTTCTGAATGCCCTTGCCCCCTGTAATAGGACATATATGTCGACATGCATATTGTCAGCCACTGCACCGCTAAGAATAATTCCTGCAGCAGTTAGTTTATCAACACTACCAGAATATAACCCAATACATAATTTTTTCTTTTCCATAACGATTGATTTTAATTGTTAATTATTTCACAAAGGTACTTATGGTGTGAGTCATAACAGTAAAGTCGGCTGTGAGGCTGCTTAAACTATTTTGTGATACACCTCACTTTTTTACTAGCTTTGTATTATGAAAAGTGATTGTAAAGATTGTGCAATTAAATCCAAAGCTGTGTCAAAACTAAGTGCTGAAGAGATTGAAAAGCTTTCCTTTAGTTGTGCGTTGGTAAAATTCCGTAAAGGTGACTCATTAATCAGACAAGGTACCTTCTCTACTAATGTTGCTTATTTGCGAAGCGGACTGGCTAAGATACATATTGCAGGACCCTATCATGAGCAGATTGTTCGTATTGTAAAGGCTCCCAGCTATTTGGGACTACCAACAACTTTTGGAGATAAGATAAATCAATATTCCGTTACAGTTATTGAGGCTGCTGAAGTCTGTTTTATTGATATTAATGCATTTCGCTATTTACTAACTGTTAATCATGATTTCTCTTATGAAATCATGTTAGAATTATGCAATAATGAATTGGAAGTGTTTCACAGATGTGCAAATAGAACTCAAAAGCAAATGAGAGGAAAAATAGCAGATGTTTTGATAGAGTTGTCTGACCGGATTTATAGTTCCTCCATATTTAATATCCCTCTTAACCAGGAAGATTTAGGGAATCTTGTTGATTCAAGCCGGGAGAGCGTTAGTCGTGTATTAACTGAATTTGAAAAAGACGGGATAATCAGGCTTGCCGGGAAAAAAGTTGAAATTATCAACAAGCAATCACTAGCGCTGATCAGTGCAAACGGGTGATTTTTAAATTGATATAGTTAAATGAAATGGGTCAGCTGATATGGTTGATCCTAATTTAACTTCTATTAGATTCATAACACCTTTATTCAGTTAAAGTATATAGGTTAATTTGTATAGATTCTAAATAACTGGCATTTATCAGATTGTTAATTAATTAACAGCAAGTGATATATTGTTCTTTTAATCAATACATTTATTTATGTATATATATGAATTAAAGCTCGATTTTTTTTTCCTAGTTTTGGGATATTATAATACTTAATGAATGACTAGCAGGAGAGATTTTATTAGAATTTCAGTAATGGGAGCCGGTGCTCTGGCATTAACCAGAGGAACATTTGGAACGGCTAAATTACTTTCCTCCCCCGATGAAGTAAAAAAACTCAAAGTAGATCTTAAGAGAACTCCGACTTATTGTGAAGTTTGCTTCTGGAAATGTGCCGGATGGGTTTACAAAACTTCTGAGGGTAAAATCTGGAAAATCATAGGCAATGATGAAGATCAGCATTGTAATGGACGCTTTTGCCCGCGAGGCACAGGTGGTGTTGGTATGTATTATGATGAAGACAGGTTGAAGACACCTCTCATAAGAGTTCAGGAACGTGGAAAACAGGTCTTTCGCGAGGCCTCATGGGATGAAGCACTTGATCATATTGCAGCTAAAATGAAGGACATTTCTTCAAAATATGGTCCTGAAAGTATGGCACTCTTCACTCATGGGTCAGGTAGTGCCTATTTTACAAATTTATTAAAAGCATATGGCTCATCAAATATAGCGGAACCATCGTACGCACAGTGTCGAGGACCACGGGATGAAGCCTTTCTTGCAACATTCGGAGAAGAAGTTTACTCACCGGAAGTAACAGATATTCGGGACACAAAATGTCTTGTATTGATAGGAGCACATATTGGTGAGAATATGCATAATGGTCAGATACAGGAAATGTCGGATGCAATTGATAAAGGAGTCACAATAATTACAGTGGACCCAAGGTTTTCAACTGCTGCCGGGAAATCTAAATATTGGCTTCCTATTAAACCATCTACCGATATTGCTTTGCTTCTGTCATGGATACATGAAATAATCTATAACGATTATTACGATAAAAATTATGTCGAAAAATATTGCAGTGGGTTTGATAAACTGAAAGAACATGTCAAAGATTTTACTCCTGAATGGGCATATGGGATTACAACAATTAAACCAGATCTGATCAGAAAAACTGCAAAGGAAATGGCTAATGCCACTCCTGCTGTCTTAATCCATCCTGGAAGACATGTTACATGGTACGGGGATGATACCCAGAGAGTCAGGGCAATTGCCATATTAAATGCTCTCCTTGGCTCATGGGGCAGACGCGGAGGCTTTTACAGGCCTGCAAAATATGATGTGCCATCAGCCAAAATACCGAAATACCCTGAATCAAAAAAGAGCTGGACAGATGCATTTCCCGGAAAATATCCGATAGCAAGTTCTCCGGTTTCGAATGCTCTTATTGAAGCTTCAATTCAAGATAATAAACCAGGTTTCTTAATAAAAGGGTGGATCGTTAACGCAACAAACCTTGTATCATCAATTCCGGGTCAGGCAAATACTCTGAAAGCTATCCAGAATCTTGATCTTTTAGTGTCTGTTGACACTATGCCGATGGAGATTACCGGATGGGCCGATGTTGTCTTACCTGAGTGTACCTATCTTGAAAGATACGATATGCTCAGAATAAGTCCTCACCGTAAACCTGCTTTAGCATTGAGAATGCCGGCAGCTGAGCCAATGAACAATACCAGATCAGGATACAATATTGCCCGGGGACTCGCTCTAAAGCTTGGACTCGAAAGTTATTTCCCTTTTGAAAAACAGGAAGAATTACTCGACTGGCAACTCAAACAGGTGGGTTCTTCTCTGGAAGAAATGCAGCGGATCGGGGTAAAGACTAAGGCAAGGGATGCAGATGATCTTTATTATGCCGAAAATGAAAATGTTGCTTTTCCAACAGATTCAGGCAAGATAGAATTATATTCTAAAGCTTTTGAAGATGCCGGTTTTGATCCCCTTCCAAAGTATGTTGCACATGAAGAACCACCTGAAGGATTTTACCGTTTAATCTATGGACGTGCTCCAATGCATACTTTCGGAAGAACTTCAAATAACCCTAATCTGACTGACCTGATGCACGAAAATTCAGTATGGATAAATCCAAAAGTATCAAAAGAGTGGGGCCTGATGAACGGTCAGTACATATGGCTCAAAAACCAGGATGGCATTATCTCAGACTTCCCGATAAAAGTAAGGGTAACCGAACGTATCCGCTGGGACTCGGTCTATATGGTGCACGGATTCGGACATAAGCAAAAACAAATGAAAAGGTGCTTTGGCAAGGGAGCCAGCGATACTCAGTTGATCACAAAAGTGCTTGTTGACCCTCTGATGGGAGGAACAGGTATGAGATCGAATTTTGTAACATTTGTTACTGAAAAGTCAGAGAAGGAGGTTGCATCATGAGATACGCAATGGCAGTAGATACAAAAAAATGTGTCGGATGCAGCGATTGTGTTGTTGCCTGTCAGACAGAAAATAATGTTCCTCACGGCTTTTGCCGGGAATGGGTTGTTGAAACTATGAATGGCACTTATCCTCAGCTCGAAATAGAGATCAGGTCAGAAAGATGCAATCATTGCATTAACGCACCATGTGTTCGTTGTTGTCCTACCGGAGCCAGTCATTTTGCTGAAGGAGGAATTGTCCTTGTTGAACATAGTAAATGTATTGGTTGTGGCGCATGTATGGCTTCATGTCCTTACGATGCCAGATATCCCCATCCCGATGGTTATGTTGATAAGTGCACTTTTTGTATTCATAGGATAAAAATTGGTCTTGCCCCTGCCTGTGCTGCTGTTTGTCCAACAAAATGCATCTATTTTGGAGATCTTGACGATGCGAACAGTGATGTCTCTGTGGTTTTGAAAAAGCGTAAATCAAAAACGCTAATTCCTGAAGCAGGTACAAAACCACAACTGTATTTTTTGATTTAATCAAATAATGATCATTTAAATGGAAGAAGAATTATTAGTAAGCGGCAGGATGAATCATCTTATTGATCCGCAACTTAATATCTGGCACTGGGAGATTCCGCTCTATCTTTTTCTCGGGGGGATGGCAGCAGGTATCCTATCAATTGCCGCTCTATATTTTATCCGAGGAAGAGAGAAAGATTACAGTACTGCTGTCAGACTGACACCCTTTCTCGCTCCTATACTTCTTGTCTTTGGATTGATTGCTCTCTTTGTCGACCTTCGACATAAGCTTTTCTTCTGGCAGCTATATGTAAACATTAAACTTCAGTCGCCAATGTCGTGGGGTGCATGGGTTCTGATGGTTATAACACCAGTTTCCTTTATCTGGTGTGCCCTTCATATTAAAGACATTTTCCCAAATTGGGATTGGAAATTCAAATGGATATATGACATTGAGTCTTTCTTTAACAAGTATAAGAAAGTCCTTGCATGGATTATGCTCATTTATGGGATTATTCT
>PLNF01000007.1 GCA_003141715.1 Bacteroidales bacterium
GGTCAATCTGATAAATTCTGAAAGTGCTCATGTATATGAAAATAAATACTAAAGTATATGTCGAATCAAGGTCGTCTGGTAATCGAGGAGTTGTCTCGGAGACTAGTATTTATGAAAGCTAACGGCCCGGCGGTTTAATTGAGTTGCCGTCCGTGTCAGGGTTGGCATGTGTTTTTGCTAAGTCCCGATAAGTGGACGAGCGTTTGGTGTCATGATGAAGCTGTCCAGATGGCGTAGTCCCGATAAGCGGACAGGATTTGTCATGTCACGATAAAGTTGTCAAGGTGGCGTGCAAAAACCATGACAACTGAGCGTCGGCTTGCAACCCTATTGACTTTGTCTTGGCAGCAGGATCCATCCGGGTGCAACAAAATTTAATAAGTGGGTGAAGTTCTTCTCTCATAGACTTTTGAATGCGATGATAAAATAGTCCGGGTTGCAAAAGGCAATTAATTAAACCGTCCGAGTTAGCTTGCGCATTTTTTTATCTTGGTAATATCTTCGTGAGTGTCCAGTGATGATTATGCCTTATTTTTTGTTTGCATTCGTAATTCTCTTAATTTCTTTTGCGATATCCTCAGGCGAAAGAATAAAATCTATACACCCACTTTCTATTGCACTTTCAGGCATATCTGGTTGAGTTGCTGTCTCAGGTTTCTGAGCAATGGTTATACCACCTACCTCTTTGATGCCACATAATGCTTCGGCTCCATCCCCGTCATAGCCAGATACAATGACAGCAATGAGTATTCCGTCCCAGTGCTTAGTAAGAGAACGTAGAAAAACCGTAATCACATCGGGCCATCCTCTGGGTTTTGATATTGGCTTTAGGCGGAACTCATCATTTAAAACGTGTAAGTCGTGTTTTTCTGGTATAATAAACACATGGTCTGGCTGAATGTCCAGTCTTTCGGTAATCAGTTCAACTGGCATTTTTGTGTGGTGCGGAAGAATCTTATGGAGTGAGGTGGCCACAGTTCTCAAGTGATTAACTATGACGAATGCAACGCCCAAATCTGTAGGTAGATTATGCAGAAGCCTGGTATAGGCATCGAGTCCCCCCGCTGAACCTCCTATACAAACAATTGGAAAATCTTTTGCAACACTCTTGGCAATCATTGATAATTACTTTATAGGTTAAAAGATATTATCGTGCTAAGTTTCAAAGATAGTGGTTATTATTTTTGGTTCTTAATTAAACTTGAATCCAAGTAAAATTAGGGGTCCAGTGCAAGCTAACGGCCGGCGGTATGGTTTGTTGCCGTCTGCGTCGCGTTGGATTTGTTTTTGCACAGTCCCGATAGATGGACGAAAGTTGTCATGTCACGATAAAGTTGTCCAGATGAAACAGTCCCGATAAGTGGGCAGGATTTGTCATGTCATGAAGAAGTTGTCCAGATGGCTCTGCAAAAACAAAGACAACTGAGCGTCGGCCGGTAGCCTATTGACTTTGTCTCGGTAGCAGGATCAGTCCAGGTGCCACAAGAGTTATAAGTGGGTGAAGATTTTCTCGCATAGACTTTTGAATGCATTGCGGATTTGTCTGGCTGCCGAAGCCAATTAATTAAACCGACCGAGTTATGCTTAGGCTTTTATTTTGTGTTTTGGCGTCTACCTGTGATTACTCTGTTTAAGAAGCCATTGATATAATTCTTTATTATTATACGTAATATCACTTATACCATGACCTGCATTTGGGTATACAGTAAATTTTACATTTTTATCACATGTTTTTAGTTGATTAACCATTTCATTTACTTTGTCAAATGGTATTGCCTGATCTGCATCACCATGGAATGCCCATACGGGAAGATTTTTAATCTTACAGATATCTTCAGGATGGTCATATGTACCACTGACAGGTACGATAGCCGCTAAACGATCCGGGTAATGAATAGCAAAATTCCAAACGCCACGTCCCCCCAAACTATGACCTGTAAGATAAATTCTATCAGCATCTGCATCATATTTAGCAATGATTTCATCAATAAGATCGGCGATCAAATCTTGTGGCCATGCATCATATTCAGATGGACATTGAGGGGTGATAACAATAAATGGAAAATCATTTTTAATCTCAGGATTATCTGGAGGTATTGGCGTATCAATACGAGATAAATCACTACCTTGAAGGAAAGAACCGTGCAAATAGATAATTACAGGCCACTTTTGGTCTTTTTTACCGTATCCTTCGGGTAGATATAGCCAATACGGACAACTTTGGCTGCGGGAGAGAAATCTATCAAATGATTTAGCGTATTTCCCTGAAGACCAAGCTGGTTTGTCAGTTTTCCCTTTTAATTCAGCTAAATATGAAATCTCAACAGCATCAGAAGGTCTATCCATAAATACTTTTACAATCGGTTTTTCTTTTGAAGATCCATATATCTTAGGTATAGGGACCCAATTCTTTTCATTTATTTTCTGAGGATCAATGAGTTTCTGATTATTCTGGTCAGAGCAATAAAATTTTTTGGCTTTACGGATATAGATGCTATCAGCACTTATTCCTTGGACTAGAGCAGTATAGGTGCCAGATGCTACTGGCTTAGTCACTTTATTCAAGTTCCCGTCATACCATTCAACAGAAATTGGGAATTTCCCCAATAACTTTTCTACCTGAGCGGGATTGACCCATTGAATTTCAGGAAATGATTTATTTTCAAATGAGAAAACATCACTATAAGTATCCTTTTGTTTGATTTCAAGATTTTGAATATCACGCAAAGACCGAATGATAGAACGTTGGGTCATAGAGGACAATAATTCATCTGTATATACTTCCATAACAAAAGCCCAGTCTCCCCATCTATTACAAATTTTTAAAAGCACCGGGTTAAGTCCCTTTTTAAGTTGGAAGGTAAACTTATCCTGTCCGGGAACGCAGGACCGTGCAATTGGTATTTGATGAACCAAATTACCATTTACCCATACTTTCGCATCATCGTTAGATCCGAAATAGCACACTACTTGCTGATCCTGATCAGACTCTATAAAACAAAAGGCATAGGCAGCTTTATAATCGACATTTTTAAAAACATTATCAAAATTGAATATTCCGCTGGGAGCTGTTTGAACGGAGAATACGGAGGCAGTACTTGTAGTTCCCCCTTCATTCATATAGGGAATTCTGGATGAAATGGTTAATATAGCTTTGGTTTCCCCACCAACACTTTCAAGGAAGTCTTTTTGATATCCACCATCAGATGAAGATAATTTATTCATTGGATTGGGAAATGCTCCCAGAATGAGCCAGTTTCTGATAAATCCATCACTATTTAGAGCATGAACAGGTGCGGTTAGCTTATTAGATTGTGCCAATAAGGGTGACCTTAGATGAATGCTTAAGATGATGAAAATAATGGAGAAAAGATGGACTGAAGATTGCATTGTTTTTTTCATAATGTATGCCCCCATTTCTTTTAGTATTGATTAACAAATTTAGTTCTCATATAATTTGATCAGGTGGATGAAAAGGTCAGGGTCACGACGTGACAAAATATGTACCTAGTAAGCTGTTAAATACTAGAAATTTTTTGAATTGGTACTTTCTCATTTGAACGAAATCGCTTAAGCATAACGGCCCGGCGGTTTAATTAGGTGCCGTCAGCGTCGCGGTGCCGCGTTTTTTGCCAGTCCCGGTAAGTGGACGATAGCTGTCTGGTCACGATAAGTTGTCTTGACGGTACCAAGTCCGGGTGACGGGGGTGAGTTTTGGGTCACGATAAAATAGTCTAGGTGACGAGCAAAAAACAAGACACCAGCGCGTCGGCCCGCAGCCCGATGATACTGTCCCGGGAGATGAAACTGTCTGGGCGCCACAGGATTTAATAAATGGAACAGAGTTTAAGTGCATAGATGTTGGGGTCGATTACGAAACTGTCCCGGGCTGCGGAAGGCACTTAATTAAACCGTCCGAGTTATGCTTAGGCTTTTATTTTTTGTCAAGATATGATTTCTCAATGTATATGGATTTGTCCTAGGGGACTGAGGTTACTGATGTGTAGTATAGCTTGACGAGCTCGGTAAAGCTAATTTACTATACTATTTTTTTGGTGGTTTATTGATCTTTAAAATAGGCACCCTAAACAAACTGTGGCATCTTGAGTGGCATAGGCTTTTCACTTATAAACACATATGAGCTAAAGTTTAACATAACTTTTAAGAACTAAAGCTGATAATTGAATGTCAATCCCTAATCGAAACCGATTGTAGAACATAGTTCATGTTACATTTCCCAGACCTACTTTTGCAAGGACTTTATTGTAATATGTTTTTTTCCATCACCTGATTACTGCTGGCAAAATGTAATCAGTCATCATTTTATCTTCCTGAGTATGTGCATATGTTGCACCATAAGCAGTGGCTGTAATAACAACTACCAGAGGCTGATCAGGGAAAATATATATTTTATTTCCTCCATTACCTGCGCAATAAAATGTTTCATACGCTTTCCCATTTACACTATAGGATTTATTCCAGAATAGGTAGCCGTAGAATTCATCCTTTCTGCCGGGAATAGATTTATATTTTGTGAATGTCTTTCTTATCCATGCTTCTGGTATTACCTGTTTGCTATTCCATTTACCCATGTTCTTATAAAGCTGCCCGTATTTTGCAAAATCCAGAGCATTCATTCTTATACCACCAGCTGTATTTGGCACATTCTGTGGGGTATATTGCCATTTATAATGGATAATCCCAAGGGGTTTAAAAAGTTTTTGATCAGAATATTTTTCAAGGCCTCCAGGGACGGTTTTATTCAGAATATCACCTAAAACCACAACACCGGCAGTAAAATAATGCCACTCACCTGTAGATCTAAAGAGATTTACAGGCAAATCAAGGGTGAATTTTACCCAATCAGGAGTGGGGTACATGTTCTCTTCATTACCCGGCGAGTTGTAATCATCGTCATTTCCATCAAACACAGAACTCATTGTGAGCAGATCTCTGATGGAGACATTTTCCTTTTGCGATGAGTTATTGTCATATAATTTAAGATTGTAAAATTCTTTTAGCGTCTGATCTTCATTTTTTAAATATCCTTCACTCACAGCAATACCTGTAATAGTAGATGAGAAGGACTTTCCTGCAGAACGCGGATCATGAAGTGAATCACGTGTTTCTCCATTAAAATATTCTTCTATGAGCAGTTTCCCATTTTTGATTACTACAACACTACTGATTTTTTTAAAAACTCCTTCGTCAATATTTGCTTTTAGTGTTTTTATAAGATTCTTGTCGTAATTTTCTGATGAAACTTTGAATCCATTATACGGTTTTACAGGGGTTAAACTGATTTTTGCCAAATTAATATCGGGCTTCCTATTAACCTTTAAATTAACTGTTCCTGAAGCAATTAAATCGCCAACTTTCAAACCGGCTACTGATTGTACGTATGGCCGGATCTCCATTTTCAGTAGATGGTTTCCTTCAGTCAGAACGCTGTCTCCTCCATAGTTCATAAATCTATTCCAGAAAGACTGACTCCACAATCCATATGGAGATTTATTATCAATAAACGGTTTGCTGAAAATTGTTGCTGTATCCTGTATTCTGGCGTATGGTGCCCCGGGCAACAGATTGCTGCTGTAAATAAGTCGATTGTCAACACTCAAGTTGAACTGGTAGTTGCCTTTTTTAACAAGTTCAGCTGCACTCAGATCAGGTGCCAGAATATGCATATAATTTGTCAAGGAATTGTTCATAAAAACCGTGATAAACAGGTCACTTTTATTAGTTAATCCATAAGTATTTAGAAAATCAGTTTCCTTCAATTCCTCTAAAGGAATAGATTTTGAGGTAAAGATGATCTTTCCGATGTTTGCCCTGTGAAGCTCAGAAGTTATTCCCGTGGTCTTAACTATATCCAGCGTTTGTCCGGATAATGAAACAGATATAATGAAACTTAATTGAATTATTAATATGAAACTTTTCATTTTGAAGTATATTAAATGTTACAGTGCAAAGATATTTTGCAGAGGACTGGCAAAATAGAATGGAATTAACATTTAATCATTTTAGCTTAAAAAGAGATTGCGGTATGCAGATGGATTAATACCTGTTACTTCTTTAAAACTACGTATAAAATGACTCTGGTCGGAAAACCCGCATTCAAAGGTAATGTCAATCAATGAGTACTTTTTATCTGAAAGCAGTGACAATGACTTTTCAATTTTAAGTTTTCTTATATATTCCCCCAGACTGCATTGAAAATGTTTTGAAAAATCTCTGGAAAGATGGACTGGATGAATTCCCAGGGTACCAGATAATTCAATGAGCGAATGCTTTTCGGAAATCTGGTCATGTAAAATTTCGTTTACTTTAGTTACCCACAAAGGTTTGCTTTTAATTGATGTTTCCTTCTTACGTTGCAGACCTGCTAATGTTTGCAATAATAAACCTTGTAGAGATAGAGGTGTTGTATTATCATTAATTTTTGTTTCTTTAAAAATTTTGTACAATAAAAATTTAATGTCAGGATCTAAAATATGAATGTTCCCCTGTAAGTTATTTAAGTCTAAAGAGAAATTATCTATCCATTTTTGTTCCATCTCAACATGAAAACCACGGGTGAAACCTGTTGGCTTAATATTAAAGTGAGGTTCCTGCCAATTATGAAACAATAGCGTCCCAGCGGAACAATTATAAGTTTCTTTTTTATTTTCTTCAATTAATTTACCCTGCAGAATAAAAGTGAAATAAGCGTTTTTGTGATAATGCCAATCAACTTTATCTTTTGTGTATTCTGTATCCGTAAGAGTAACTCCATCCAAGTATATAGTTTCAGTTGTCTGTCCGTAAAATTGTCCTGTTTGTAGGTGTTTCATTTATTTTAATTTATCAAAATAACCCCGCAATATAGTTAACTTGCTGTCGATGTTAATCGTTGTCCTGCTTTTTGTCAGTCCTGGTAGATATATTAGGGTTGTATTGTCTCCTTATTTTTGTATTGATAACGATACAAAAACCACAATTGTTTGATCATAGGTCGTTAAAGGCTTCGGTTTTATCTCGGTAGCAGTATTTTTCAAAGTATAGAAAATTTGATTAGTTGGGAGAAAGTGTCTCGTAAATGGTTTCTCGCCGGTTTCAAATTTGTTCAGTCTGCAAAAGATGGAACCTTTTCGGAGAGTTATGCTTAGGCTTTTGTTGTCATGGCGTAGCTTTCCAGTAACGGCCTGAGGCTTAAGCATAACGGCCCGGCGGTTTAGTTAGTTGGCGTCTGCGTCGCGGTGCCGCGTTTTTTGCCAGTCCCGGTAAACGGTACAGAGTTGTCGTGTCACGATGAAATTGTCTAGATGGTACCAAGTCCCGATAAGTGGACGAGCAGTTTCATGTCATGATGAAATAGTCCAGATGGCGAGCAAAAAACAAGGCATCAGCGCGTCGGCCGACAGCCCTATTGACTTTGTCTCGGCAGCAGGATCAGTCCGGGTACCACAAAATTTAATAAGTTGAGATGTATTTACTCGCATAGACTTTGGGGCCGATTGAGAAGTTATCCGGGCTGACGAAGGCAATTAATTAAACCGTCCGTGTTAGCGGAGCGTTTTTTGATTTTTTTACATGGAATTTTAAACCATGTTGTCATATTAGTCCTTAATCATTAAGTTTTTTTACAACAAAATCCACGATTGCATTTGATGGCAATTTATCAACTATAATCCCATAATAAAATGTACCCGCAGGTAGTGTAAGATCATAATAAACCTTTACAGTATAGATATATTCGGAATTAATATTTTTTATGAAATCATGCTCTAATTTGTAAATCCCATGTGTAAATACATCAGCTCCTATAAGAATTTCATACTTTGAAAAATCGATATTCTGCAAAGTAGTAATTTGACTAATCTGATTTTTATTAAATACTGTGTCAAATCCAATTTGATTTTCAATTACTACCGTTTTACCCTCCTTCAAATTGCATCCCTGATAAAGGATTGGTAATTCTGAAACTATCGGCACAGGGGTTTCTGTTTTTTCTTTTTTGCAGCTTATGCTTATAAAACTTAGAAATAGGAATATTGCAATTGACTTAATAAGTATATTTTTCATATTCTCAACCTTAGGTTATAAATTTGTTTCAAATAATGTGCCAGTTTACAATATTTAAATTATTTAAGGTCACGATATGTCTATTTATAAAGAATATTCTGAGAGAGTTAGCGGGCGTTTTTTCTCATAGAAAAGGTCAATTCAGTGATCTGAAATTTGTCAAGGTAAAAGGAGTTGTCAAGTTGCAGTAATTATCTAGAAATGTTGTTTTTAATGCCCGCTAACGGCCCGGCGGTTTAATGAGTTGACGTCTGTGTCAGGGTTGGCATGCGTTTTTGCTAAGTCCCGATAGGTGGACGTGTGTTTGGTGTCATGATGAAACTGTCCAGATGACGTAGTCCCGATAAGTGGGCAGGATNNTCTCGGCAGCAGGAACAGTCCGGATGCAACAAGATTTAATAAGTGGGTTAAATCCTTCTCGCATAGACTTTTGGGACCGATTACGAAGCTGTCCGGGCTGCGGAAGGCAATTAATTAAACCGTCCGAGTTAGGTTTAGGGTTTAAATTGTCATGGCACATAAATTAGTTATGAATAAGACATCTTATAACTTGACTGAGAATCAAATGAATCATTAATCATGCAAACAACGAACAGAACAACCCCAATTTTTAACTAAATCATTTCTGTACACTCTGCCGTCATTGTAGTACATAGTCAGGTTCCACGCTTTCGCAGAACTAGACTCTGTTGTCGACCACCATAAACCATAATCTAAATAGTTGTAGTATCCTCCATCTATAAATCGATAGCCACCCGGAAGAGCTGTAAAACCACTGCTGTTGTTAATCGCTTGGTCAATACCAATATTATCTGCTGTCCCATAAATGCCCGGATTATCCCAACCTGACGTAGCTGCCATTGATTTAGCTAATAAACTTTCATTACCGGCGTAACCATAACCATTTTTTGTAAGGTAATTGGTTAAAATTGTCCACTGGGCATCGGTGGGGATATGCCATCCTTTAGGGCAAATATTTTTGCCGCCATTACTTACTGAAGCTACTGCAAACCAATTGTATAAAGCTCCATACTTAGATTTATTAACTAGATCATTATTATACCAACAATATGCGGAAGTTGTTAATGTTGTCCAAGTACTATTATCAGTAATAAGAGGAATAGTTGTATTATCATTATACTTGGTGACTTTCAGATTCTCAGCCATCCAAACCTGAGAACCAATTGTCACAATATTATAATCATTGCCATCTATGTCGGTTACTGTTGTAATATCAGAAGACTTTTGTTTTGTACAATAGGCAAAACAGATACAAAAGAATAATGCCCCAATTATTACATAAAACCATAACTTTCTTTTCATAATATTTTGATCTTTATTCTAATTCAAAAAACCTAATATAGATTCTGTAAATGCCATTTTATATAAACAAATATGGTAAATAGTTTTCAGAAAATCTACTACCCAATTTAATCTAAGTTATATAATGATCTTGTGGCTGATTTGTCACCCCTTAAACCTAACGGCCCGGCGGTTTGATTAGTTGCCGTCTGTGTCGGGGTTGGCATGCGTTTTTGCAAAGTC
>PLNF01000134.1 GCA_003141715.1 Bacteroidales bacterium
GAGAAGGTTGGAATAGACCTGGAGTATATGAGCTCAAACATAGCTGCATTTGCGTTTAAATTCATTAACAGGAAGGAAAAAGTCACAAAAGAACAGGAAGAAAGAAGATATCATCTGTATATTCACTGGTGTGCAAAGGAAGCCCTTTATAAAATCTGTGACAAAGAGGGCATAAGCATAAGAAATAATATTACAATTGAACCTTTTATAGTCAGGGAATCAGGAGAGATCACGGGACACGTTCGCACCAATAAAATAAATGAATCATTTGAACTGTTCTATTCAAGGTATGATAATTATGCTATTGTATGGACAAAAAAAAATTATGAAACCAGATAATTTCCCCGGCAGAAAGAGTGTGGCTTTGCTTCTTGACCCTGACAAAGCCAAAGGAGATTTGCTTCAAAATATCCTTAAAACTGCAAGTGAGAGTAATACTGATTATATTTTTGCAGGTGGCAGCCTCACATTTACAAGTATTGACAAACTGATAAATGAAATCAGGAAGTTTTGTTCAATTCCTGTAGTACTTTTCCCGGGCAACCTTCTTCAACTGACTCTAAATGCAGATGTGATACTTCTTCTATCGCTTATCTCAGGCCGAAATCCTGAGTTACTCATTGGTAATCACGTAATTGCTGCACCTCACCTTAAAAATGTAAGGGAGAAACTAGTATCTGTTGGTTACATTTTGATCAGCTGCGGAAAAAAGACATCTGTTGAATATATCAGTCAGACCGAAGCAATTCCATGCGATAAACCCGAGATTGCTGTAGCTACTGCGCTGGCAGGAGAAATGCTTGGTCTGCAGATGATATATCTCGAGGCTGGCAGCGGTGCAACAAATCCGGTTCCGGTCAGTCTTGTCAAAGCAGTCAGACAAAATATTTCAATCCCATTAGCTGTTGGTGGGGGGATAAAAAATAAAGATGAGGTTGAAAATATTTTTAATGCCGGCGCTGACCTTATTATTTTAGGTAATGCGTGTGAAAAAAATCCTGAGTTACTTACCGAAGCCTGCAGGATCAGGAATAAATTTATCTGAACAACTCAAACATCGGCTCACCTGTACAGGCATTGGGATACGGAACCTTACAGAGCGTCGATAATGTGGCAGCAATATCAGTCATATTCACCTGCCGTGTTACTGTTGCCCTGTTCACTGTCCACCCATACCAGATCAACGGAACATGAGAATCATATTCATACGGTGAATTATAATTCGTTACATAATCAGTTTCTTTCTCAACCCAGCCCGGATTTAAAATAACAATTACATCTCCTGATCGCTGAGGGCTGAAATTATTTATGATCCTTTTAAGATTACCATTTCCGAAATCGTTAGCTTCAAAGGCAGAATAAGGATAAGCAGCTTCTACCCCGGTAAACTGAACAAGGAAACGGGCAACTTTCTTTTGTACATCATCGAGTGAAAGCCGTGCATCTTCAATCAGAGTCCTGTTAAGGAAAACCTGTTTTTCAGAATAACCTTTTACCCAGTCTCCCTCACCGTAAACTGCGTTCAGATAGCTCCTCAACAGCTGCAAGGCCAGATTCTGCTGAAAATATCCTGAAGGGATCCTGTTTTTTTCCAGAACCGCCGGAATCTCTGATATTCCGTGAGCTGCAGTAAAGTATATAAGAACGTTCTTTTTCCCGATACTATCATTCAGGAATGTGAGAAGATTCTTTATATCATCATCAAGTCTTAAGATGGCATCCCCCATCTCCACTGATGACGGTCCGAACCTGTGACCAATATAGTCTGTTGCAGAATAGCAGATTGAAAGATAATCTGTTACATCATCTTTACCCAAACGTTCGTTTTGTATAAGTCTGATGGCAAAGTTTGTCGTAAGAGAATTACCAAATGGTGTCTCCCTCAACAAAGAGTAATCATTTTTATAACTAAACACGTTCTTTGATCTCAGCTTTTTCAGATCGTATGGGAAATAATTGATATTATTGAAGCCGGCTTCGAAACTGTTTGAATCAGGAAGGCAATCAGCATAATCCTTTGCAGGTCTTAACAGGTTCCATGTAGAATTCAGGTATGTATCTGAAAACTTCATTGCATTAAAATCATTAACCCAAACAGGGAGAGTATCAATATAATATGAACTCGACATCCATGTTCCTGTAATATTGTCGAACCAGTAAGCTGCATTTGCTGCATGACCAGCGGAGAATATTGCGGAACTCTCTCTTAAACCAATCCCAAAAACTTTAGCCTTCTTATTTGTTGCCATTGCAAGTTCATCAGAAAACGTCGATACCAGTAAGTTTGCCGGCGAATGTAACCCTGACTCAAAACTTCCTCCTACTGAATTGACACTAGCATCTTTAGTACAATTAATCAGTTCATTCTTTAGAGGAACATACCAGTCATCAGAAGTTATTCCATGAAATGATGGCTCAGCACCTGTTGCGATTGTAGCATGACCCGGAGCGGATTGAGTGAGCAAATATTCATATGATGCATTTTTAAAGTATGTTCCCTCATTAATAAGTCTTTTTATTCCATTTTCACCTAACCTGTCATGGAACTTTTCAAGCTGATTGTAGTTCAGCTCCTCTACCACTATCCCTATTACAAGTCGCGGTTTATCCGGTGGAAGATAAGCTCCCTGACCAGACAACTTTACAAAAACCAAAATCAAAAAAAATATTATTGCAAATCTTTTCATAATCTACTCCTGACTCTTAATGTATTAAAAACAGATTTACCAAAGCTAGATTAAAACTAGTCCCCTTAACATCAAAGTAAGGTGCAAAAATACTTGTTTTAATTACAGAAGCAAATGAAGAAGATTATTTAATAACCACGAACCTTCCATAGAAGGAAGTTCTGTTAACTGTGTTTGTGAAAACAACAGTATAAATACCTGCCGATAAAGATTTTACATTAATTACTATCGGAATTCCCTGAACAGTTTCAGTCGTATAATCAGATATCAGCATACCCACCTGATTGATAATCCTGACGTTTATATTACCGGTTTTTATGTCGGGAAGTAAGGTATGAATCGTATTCGCTGCCGGGTTAGGGTAGAGAAGCAAAGGATTTCCGGTTTTTGTTGTTTCAATATCATTGACCCCTTGCACCATGTCAATAATTAAGTCAGTCTTTTGTCCAGGAGCCACAGTGATTTTATTTACAGTTGTATCACGGTAGCCAACGGCTGAAAAAGTCAGGTTCCAGGAACCAGGAGTCAGAAATCTTACAAAACTCCCTGTAAGAGTATCGGAATAAACCTGAGAACTGTCTTTGTCATAACCGGCAATAAAAACTTTTGCAGGTACAGGAGCATAAGAGTTTACATCACGGACCAATCCATGAATCCCATATAAAGCATTTTCGAGATATCCGAGTAATGAGCGCCAGTTATACTGCCATAGCAAAGGTAGTTGCGCTGCTGGAGTAATAGACTCATTATCAAGTTCAATGGTCACTTCACGTCCCTGCAGTTCATAAGTCACAAAATCCTGTCGACCTCCGTAAACCGGATACCACTTATACCCATCTGTTACTCCGTCATCCAGGAAAGTCATATAACCTGCGACTGAATTAAGGTGCACAGTATCAGCATATTTTCTGCCTATACTTTCAAACCAGTCGTTATCGGCATGTAATCTTTCCCACCTGTCCCATGGATAATTAACCACTTCGTTACCAGTATGAAAATTTGCAGAAATGATGAACCTGTGTTTCCTCATAAATCTGATCATGTCAAGAGTCTCCTTCTGCTTCACAGTATTTGGGGTTATCGGATCGGGGAAATTCCTGTTAAGATCATATCCATTTGCGTTGTAACGGGTAGGTAAATTTATGGTATCACCATGATTGTATGTCCCATCAGGATTGGCAAGCGGATTTATCCATATCTCAAGATTATCTACAAGATTCTTCACCCTGTTGCTCACTGAATAATTTTTAAGAAGATAATCGGCAAGATGAAGCATCAGAACATACCCTCCGGGTTCATCACCATGCATTGTTGATGTGTAAAAAACTGAAGGTTTATCACCATCAGTACCGGTATTGTCTGAAATTTTAAGAGCAAGAACAAGCTTTCCATTTACACTTGTACCAATTGTATCGAGACGACACAACGACGGGTAAAGAGTTTTAAAACTTTGCATTATGGAATCATACTGAGTGTATGTAGGATAATTATCCCAATCCATTGCCTTATTCACATTCAGAGCTGAGATAATGCCCTTAGCACTAATCTTCTCTGCTATCTGATAATCATACTTTTGCAGAATAAACCATTCTACAGTCAGCAGTGACAAACTGACATATACAACTTTATCTTTCACAGATAAAATTGAAACATTAGTAGTAAGTAATTCAAGAGATTTTTTATCAGTATAGGGAAGTGTAACCTCAGCCTGTCCATACTGACTGATAATCTGGCGGAGATTGTCATCGGGAGTTATAATCTGTGAAATACACCTCAATACAGATAAAACAGATATAAGTATCAATATCAGGAACCGCCTGGTCATAATGACTTTATACGTTAAACCTTATATGCAGTATATCTCCATCCCCGACTATATAATTCTTGCCTTCTATATAAAATTTCCCTGCTTCTTTGCATGCATGCTCTGAGCCGAGTGAAACGAAGTCGTGATATTTCATAACTTCCGCTCTTATAAATCCTCTTTCAAGATCGCTATGTATTACACCTGCGGCTTTTGGAGCGGTCATTCCGGTTTTGATCGTCCACGCCCTTATCTCCATGGGTCCGACAGTAAAGAAAGTCTGCAGGTTCAGCATCTTGTAGGCTGCTCTCACAAGTTTATCAACACCGGGTTCAGCCAACCCGGCATCTTTAAGAAATGCCAGACGGTCTTCATTATTTTCGAGTTCTGCTATTTCTGCTTCAATTGCACCAGCAATTACCAGAATTTCAGCATTCCGGCCTTTAAGGAATTCCTTAACCTTTTCAACATACTTATTACCTGTAATAGCAGACTTCTCATCAACATTACATACGTACATTACAGGCTTCATGGTAAGAAGGAAGAGATCATCAACATATTTTTTATCATCTTCCTTCACCTCGAGTGTTCTTGCATTTTTAAATTCTTCAAAATGTTCACGATATAGATGAAGGATCTCCATTCCGTGTTTTGCGTCTTTGTCTCCGGCTTTTGCCGCCCGTCCAAGACGTTCAATCTTTTTTTCGACCGACTCCAGATCTTTTATCTGCAACTCAAGGTCAATAGTTTCAAGGTCACGCACAGGGTCAACAGAACCGTCGATATGCGGAAGGGCTTCATTATCGAAGCATCGCAGAACATGAATTAAGGCATCGGTGTTTCTGATATCGCCAAGGAATTTATTACCTACTCCCTCTCCCTTATTGGAACCTTTTGCTAATCCGGGAATATCAACTATCTCTACTGTGGTATGAACGATCCTGTCAGTAACCTGATGTTTTTCAAGCTCATAAAGCCGGGGGTCGGGAACCTGGACAACTCCCATGTTAGACTTTGTTGCGCTGAATGCAAAGGCATTCGTTTCTCCTTTGGTATTGGATATACAGTTAAAAATCGTTGTTTTACCAACATTCGTTATTCCTATGATTCCACATTGAAGAGCCATCTGTAATCCGGATTAAATGATTCGCAGCAAATTTATCATAATTCCGGGAAGGTTTATCATTTTTTTGCCACCAAGACGCTAAGGCACTAAGAAACACCAAGTTATTTTTATACCCCATTTCCTGGTGAACCTTTGTGCCTTTGTGCCTTTGTGGCATTTTGATTTTTTCTTATCATTCAGCATGACTACCTTTAAACCTTTGAAGTTTCTTTTTATCTAAGAAGAAAATCATTATTGAAATTGAATAACATTCGGCCCGACGATAACATTTCTGAATTACTAAAGACAGATCTGAACAAAGGTTTCCGGCTTTTAGTTGAGAAATACAGCCAGAAACTTTATTGGCATATCCGCAGGCTGGTAATACTCCACGAAGATGCTGATGATGCCCTTCAGAACACTTTTATCAATGTTTGGAAAAGCATTGGGAATTTCAGAAGTGAAAGTTCGCTTTATACCTGGCTTTATTCAATTGCAACAAACGAAGCACTTGCGTTAATTAATAAAAGAAAAAGAAATGCTGCAGTCTCAATCGATGATTTAGGTAGCTATTTTGCCAGTTCCCGGGAAGGTAGTACCTGGTTTGATGGTGATGCAGCACAATTGAAACTTCAAAATGCAATTCTGCAACTTCCTGAAAAACAACGTATTGTTTTTAATCTGAAATATTTTGACGAAATGACATATGAGGAGATGAGCAAAGTACTGAAGACTTCAGAAGGCGCTCTGAAAGCATCTTATCACCATGCAGTAAAGAAAATTGAAAAAATAATAGTCAGTGATTAAACTTTCCTGATTCTTAACTATCTAAATCAATGATGAAAAAGTTAAATAACATACCGGATCAAAATCCTTTTAAAGTACCTGATAATTACTTTGAGGATGTAAACAGAAAAATAATTTCTGTCACATCGGGTTCTGATCATGAAGTCAGAAAGATCAGTATATATAACAGATTCAGAACCAGCATTCTTATAGCAGCTTCCGTTGCAGGCTTAATTCTTATCAGTTATTCCGCAATAAAACTCTTAACTCCTGTTAATAAAAATTCACAGGTATCAGATGTCCTGCATGAAATGAGTCCTGATTCAATAATAAATGAGATTGACATTTCATCGATTGAAGAAGATGCATCATCACTTGTGCTTTCTGATGAAGGACCAGATGTCAGCAAAAAAGATATAATTGATTATCTTTTACTTAATAATATTGAAATAAATGATATTTATGAACAACTATAAGATAAACGCCATGAAAAGAATAGTAATTTTTTTACTTATAATGTTAATGTTCCCGGCTTTCAGGTTAGCCGCACAGAATACAAATCGTGAAAAACTGAATAATTATAAGATAGGATTCTTTACAAAGAGACTTAATCTCACTTCAGAGGAGGCAGAAAAATTCTGGCCGGTATATAATGATTATCAGGGTCAGCGGAATCAGATACAACTGGAAAAAATGAAACTCAACAGGAACTTTAATCAAAACGAAAGTTCGCTGAGTGATAATCAACTGGAAGAAATGGGTGATAAATATGTTGATTGCATTGTTCAGGAGTCAGCACTTGCAGTTTCATTTCACAAAAAACTTAAGGAGGTGCTGCCTCCGGTAAAAGTGGTCAGATATTACCAGGCAGAAAATCAGTATAAAGTTCAGCTTCTTAATGAGCTGCAGAATGTTAAGCAACAACAGAAGGTAAGGCCCGGACGTAATTTTTAGGTTAACAGAAATTGGCTGGCTGACAATGAGCTTATGAGCTTATGACCTCTTAATCTCCTCATTAACAAATGAACTTAGTTTATCCAGAGGCATGCTTTTCTGTTCTCCGGAAGACATGATTTTAATTGTTATAGTATTTTTACTTATCTCCTCTTCCCCGGCTATAATTATATAAGGTATTTTTTTTGAATCGGCGTAAGACAACTGTTTTTTGAGTTTTGCAGCATCAGGGAACAATTCTGATTTTACTTCCATCCCACGCAACTGATCAAGGATTTTAAGAGCATATTTTGTTTCATTCTCCCCGAAATTAACAATAAGAACTTCCGTTGATGAACCCTTTAAATCATTAAAAAGATCTAACTGATTCAGAACATCGTATATCCTGTCGGCTCCGAATGAAATTCCCACACCTGATACCCCCTCCATTCCAAAAACTCCGGTAAGATTATCATAACGTCCTCCACCACAAATACTTCCAATGCTGACATCCTTTGACTTTACCTCTATTATAGCTCCAGTATAATAATTTAATCCACGGGCAAGTGTAAGATCAAGTTCAACATCGCATGTTAAAGGACTGCTTTCGATATATGCAAAAAGAGCCTGCAATTCTGTAATCCCTTTCATTCCAGCTTCTGATTCAAATAATAATTTACTAAGGCTGGCAAGTTTGTCTGAGGTATCACCACTAAGTTGTAAGAACGGTTGCAAGCTTGATATCGCCTCATCCGACAATCCCTTACTGCTTAGTTCAGACTTAACATTCCCGATACCAATCTTATCAATCTTATCGATTGCGATAGTTATATCAATAATCCTGCCTGATTCCCCGATATAATCTGCAATCCCTGCAAGTATCTTCCGGTTATTAATTTTTATGACTGTTGAAATTCTGAATTTCTTAAATATATCATCAATGATTCTTATAAGCTCATATTCATTTAATAGTGAATCGCTTCCGATTACATCGACATCACATTGAAAAAATTCACGGTACCTTCCTTTTTGTGGTCTGTCGGCTCTCCAAACCGGTTGTATCTGGTATCTTTTAAATGGAAATACAATTTCATCACGATGTTGTACTACATAACGTGCGAATGGAACTGTCAGGTCGTATCTTAACCCTTTTTCGCAGATTCGGGAAGATAGTTTACTATATTCCCGCTTAGCCAGATCATCATCGGTCAGTGATGACAAGAAATCGCCTGAATTCAGTATCCTGAAAAGAAGCTTATCTCCTTCCTCCCCATACTTACCCAACAAAGTAGGAAGATTTTCAATTGCAGGAGTCTCAATAGGTTGATAGCCATATAACCTGAATATCTGTTTTATTGATTCAAAAATATATTCACGTTTCAGCATCTCCTCTGTCGAGAAATCTCTTGTTCCTTTGGGTATAGACGGTTTCGATGACATAGTATCAAGATAAAAGACAAAAGTATAAAGATAAAAGTAAAAAGTTGAGGAACATAGTGATGAAATCCCACAAAGCGTGAATAAAGGTATAAACAAAAGGTTTAAAATTAATCTTTCTCTTCTAAACTTTTATCTTTTAACTTTTATCTTTTGTCTTGAAAATCAATATTTTTCCGGTACAAACGTCTGCTCCGTAACCGGAGGTCTGACATAAGCAACGTCGTGTTTCAATGCAGGCAGTTTTAATGGTTTGGGGGTAAGATCCTCATAAGGAATGATGGAAAGAAGATGGTGGATACAGTTAAGTCTTGCCCTCTTTTTATCATCAGCACGGACAACATACCATGGTGACTGTTTGATGTCAGTATAAGAGAACATTTTATCTTTAGCCATCGAATACTCGATCCATTTATCACGCGATTCGATATCCATCGGGCTGATCTTCCACCGTTTTGTAGGGTCTTTTATTCTGTCCTGAAACCTTTTTTCCTGTTCATGGTCGCTAACAGAAAACCAATATTTAATTAGAATTGTACCTGACCTGATAAGCATCTTTTCGAATTCAGGGCACGATCTGAGAAATTCCTCGTACTCATCATTGGTACAATAACCCATTACCTGTTCGACACCGGCCCTGTTATACCAGCTCCTGTCAAAAAGGACAATCTCACCTCCGGCAGGCAGCTCGGAAGCATATCTCTGGAAATACCATTGAGATTTCTCTTTTTCAGTGGGTATGCCAAGAGCAACAATTCTGCATATTCTGGGATTCAGACAGCCGGCAATGGTTTTAATTACTCCCCCTTTCCCTGCTGCATCTCTCCCTTCAAATACAACAACCACTTTTAACTTATTGGCCTTTACCCATTCCTGAAGTTTTACAAGTTCAACATCAAGAGTCATGAGCAACTCCTTGTATTTCCCTGAATCGAGTTTTCTCTTTTTTTCCTGTTCTATATCATGATACAAATCGTCCTTTCCTGCAACTCTTGATTTAGCTGATTTTTTTTCTTTGTTATGTGCCATGATATGAGATTATTAGTGTGTCAAAAAATTATCATTGTATAAACGGTATTACCAGAGGGTATCTGAAAAGTTCTCCTTTTGGCGCTTTAACACTGGCAATAATTACGCAAATTACTTTAAGAGTTCCCAATAACATAATAATCGGAATACCAATTATGATGAAACATAAAGGAATAGCGAGAACTATGTAAAGCAGCATAGATAACTGGAAGTTAAGAGATGCCTTTCCATTTAGGTTTACCCATGAAGATTCATCTCTTCTTGTCAACCAGCAAATTAGAGGCCCGATAACACCGCCGAACGGGAAAAAGAAACCAGCAAAAGCTGAAAGGTGACATAGCATCGCCCAATTTCTTTCTGTTTCTGATAAGACTCTGCTCTCTTCCATGATATTTAAGTATTTATTAAAAAGACGGCTTTACTTGTCCAGTGCTGCATATTATCTTTCAAGCCGTTTCAGATCGTCAGGTAATAAACCATTCGGATTGGCTTTGTCAACCATATGCAGGTTATAGTAGTACAATTCTGAATCATCAGTGCCGATCAGCATTAAAAAGCAATAACCTGAATATCTGTCTCCCATTGGTCCCACCTTATG
>PLNF01000020.1 GCA_003141715.1 Bacteroidales bacterium
ACCTCATCAGCAACCTGATTTGATAATCTGAGACGAGCATCATACATCGTAAGAAGGAAACCCTCAATCTCAAGTTCAGGATTAAGATTATTCTGAATAATTTTTATTGTATTAAGAAGTTTACCCAGTCCTTCCAGGGCAAAATACTCACACTGAACCGGTATTATTACAGAATGTGAAGCTGTAAGGGCATTAACTGTAAGAAGGCCCAGGGAGGGAGAGCAGTCAATTAGTATATAATCGTAGTCTGCTTCGATTTTTTTAAGTACCTCTTTAAGAATTTTTTCCCTTTCATGTCTGTCCAGCATTTCAATCTCTGCACCAACGAGGTCAATATTTGAGGGAATTATAGAAAGGTTCTCAACTTCACATTTGAGCAAAGCGTCCCTCGGTTCTTTCCCGTCAATCAGACAATCATATATTGTGCATCGTATCTGCCGTGTGTCGATTCCAATACCGGAAGTTGCATTTGCCTGAGGGTCTCCATCAACGATCAGCACCTTCTTTTCCAGAGCGGCAAGACTGGCCGCCAGATTTATTGCTGTTGTTGTCTTCCCTACCCCACCCTTCTGATTTGCTATAGCTATAATCCTTCCCATCGTTTTTCAGTTATCGAGTTATTTTGAGTTTCAAATTTACTATTTATGCCCTTCTGCTACCGGTGGTGAAAGATGTAATTGTAAACATTTCTTTCGGGGTTTTCAACACTTTATTAACATTGATCTTTTTTGTAAAACCCCATAACCTGCTGATTTTGTGATCAATTACGAATCAGCCAGGTTGGGAAGCTTCTTTTTACTACTCAGTGTCTGGAGAACAGTGAGTCTGATAAACAGATCATTAAAGCAATATTTAACCGGATTTTAAAAAATTTGTCTGTTTATTTCCATCTTTGTCTGCCACATATCCGAATCAATATGAGTGATAATACCGATCAGAAAGAATGGCTGGTAATCGTAAACCCTAATGCCGGCAATGGAAAAGGGAAAAAAGACTGGGAAAAGATTTCCATTCTTCTTAAAAACAAAGCTTTGCCTTTTACTGTAAAGTTCACCGAAAAAAAAGGTCATGCTATCCACTATACAATTGAAGGTATAGCCTCGGGTTACCGGAAGATAATAACAGTGGGTGGTGACGGCACTCTGAATGAAGTTGTTAACGGTGTCTTTTTAAGTAAAAATTGTTCACCAACTGATATTTCCATTGCACTGATACCCGTGGGAACAGGAAACGATTGGGGCCGGATGTTTGGGATCCCCCTTGATTATGAAAAAGCAATAAGCATTATCTGTGAAAATAAACTGATGTTACACGACGTAGGTCTGGTAAGTTTCTATGACGGATCAGAGAAGAAAGAGAGATATTTCATTAATATAGCAGGACTGGGATTTGAATCAGTTGTTGTAAAAAGAACCAATTATCAGAAAGACAAGGGCCACGGTGGTAAACTGATTTATTTCTATAACCTGCTCATAAGTCTTATTTCATATAAAAACACGAAGGCAGAGATTATTATAGATGGTGAAAAGATCAGCGCAGATGTTTTCTCGTTAAATGTTGGCAACGGCCGGTATTGCGGAGGAGGTATGAGACAGACCCCCAGGGCTTTACCTGATGATGGTCTCCTTGATGTGACGATAATAAACGGGATGGGGAAGTTTGAGATAATCAGAAACCTGAAGATCCTTTATGATGGCACAATCCTTCAACATCCAAAGATTGACGGGTATAAGTGTAAAAATATAAAGGTCAGTTCGGAGTATGTAATGTTTACCGAAGCTGATGGTGAATCTCTTGGTCAGACTCCTGCAGAATTCAGTATTATCCCGGAAGGTATTAGTATTGTTTATGGAACTAAAATTATTCCGTAATCTTTATCTCAAAAAGTTTGGGCCACTTTTTTCCTGTAACAAAAATCCTGTTACCCTTGTTGTCACAGGCAATCCCATTTAATACATCAGTATCCGCGTCACGGTCCGATTTCGGCAGAAGGTCTTTCAAATCAATATAGGCAATCACTTTCCCGCTTACCGGATCAATTCTTGCTATAAGATCAGTCATCCATATGTTTGCCCAAATCTCACCGTTAATATATTCAAGTTCATTCAGCTGGTCAACTTTCTTCTCATTATCATAAACTTCAATCTTTGAAACGACTGTAAACATCTCCGGTTCAAAGAAATATAGAATATTTGTTCCGTCGCTCATCACAATCTTGTCATTTATGGTGGTCAGCCCCCAGCCCTGTGTAGCATAATAGATCTTATTAATCAATTTAAAATCCGATTTATTATACACAAATCCAACTTTGCTTTTCCAGGTCACCTGATAGATACGGTCGTGGTAAAGTGCGATACCTTCACCAAATAATGAGTCATCAAGGTTATACTGCCTGATGACCTTACCTGTTTCCAGTTCCACTTCCCTTAATGACGATCCTGTCTCCTGACCTGTGCCTTCAAATAATACCCCGTTGTCATATACAAGTCCCTGGGTAAATGCATCCCTGCTATGAGGGTATTTATGAATCACTTTATAGCCATTCCTTTCAGGAACTATATCTGAATAAATAATAATGAACCGCGTAGCAATATTCTGAAATTTGCCTCCTTTAAATGCTGTCACCTTTAATGATTTTCTCCCTGTTGTAACAGTGAAAACCTGAGGGATAGAATACTCCCATGGTTCTGATTTAATAGTTGTTACATAATTTCCGTTAAAATAAACAGCCACAGAGTCGGGCACTGTTTTCTTATCCTCAAGGGCCAGGGTCACTTTAACAGGTTGGTTGAGTTTAAAACCTGAATCTTCTTCAGGTGAAATTATTTTAATAAGTTTTGCAGGGACCTCTTCACTCAAAATCGGGGTGGGTTGAACTCCGGCTTCTTTTATTTTCCCCGATCGACCCGAGCACGAAAGTGTCCATGTTAAGAGAAGCATCACCGAGAGGGCAATGAGATATTTTTGATAATCAGTTTTCATTCGTCTTTGGTTTTCGGGGTAAACAATCGTTTAAAAATATTTTTTCGCGCCGATGATATTCTTTTCTCTGCTTCCTTCTCCTGAAGTTCATATGGGGTTAGTATCTGCCATACTCCGCTCCAACCCGGAAAACCTCCAATATTTTTATCGTCAATATAGATGTCCGCATTTATCTTCCGGCTCACTGTCTCATCTAATATCTCTTCTGGATAGTTTTTATTAACTGCATAAAACTCAATCCCATTCTTCCTGCAGTACTCAACAGCTTCATCAAGCTCTTTACCTGTCCGAAAAGTCCAGAGAATGAGACTTGCCCCAAGTTTTTCGAGCTCCTTGAGTGTCTGAAAAGCAAAAAGTTTCTCTTTGCCGATTTCGGGATACTCGTGGTCAACTATTGTTCCGTCAAAATCGACTGCAATCTTTATACCTGTGAAGTCAACCATCCAATTTATATAATTTGCTACAAATCTAATAATAAATGAGACAAGAATGACTCAATTAAGATACCTGGAAAGATCAGCTTACTGAAATTTATCTTAATTTTACTTCCCTTCTGAATTACATCATCTTATCTCAATATGAAGCATTTTCCAAATTTTATAACATCGCTTAATCTGACGTCGGGATTTATTGCAATTATTTTTGCAGCCAATGGTCATTTAGTTACAGCTTCGTGGCTGATACTTGCAGCTATGATCTTTGACTTTCTAGATGGTTTCTCCGCCCGTTTACTGAAAGCATATTCCGCTATAGGTAAAGAACTTGATAGTCTTGCCGATGTTGTAAGTTTTGGTGTCGCACCCGGATTAATAATATATCACCTTCTTAATGAATCCATATCATTGAATGGCCCGATTAATATTGATTCCGATAGTTTACAGGGCATACTATTAATGCTAATCCCTGCCATAATGCCGGTTTGTGGCGCGATACGACTTGCAATATTTAATTTAGATTCAACGCAGGCAACAACATTTAAAGGTTTGCCAATCCCTGCAAATGCTCTTGCTGTGATTTCAATTGTGATTGCCGGACATTATTCACAATCGCAGCTGTTAAGCTCATTTACCGGATCTCCTTTCTTACTTATACTCTTTACCATTATATTATCCTTATTAATGGTCAGCAGGATACCTTTGCTTTCTCTCAAAGTCTCAAACCTGAAGTTAAAGGGAAATGAAGGAAGGTATATTCTTGTTGGACTGATATTAATTAACTTTTTGATTTTTGGGGCAATAGCAATTCCTTTAATAATCCCTCTTTATATTGTTTCTTCGGCATTATCACTCCTCTTTTGACTGACAGTTATTCCTTTTCGGAAAATTTCTTTTCGTAAACAGATAAAGCATATTTTATGGCAAACCAGCATAATAGAATAAAGGCCGGCCAGATGAGGTATTGAAGAATTTCACTTATATACATTTCTTATTATTTTATATTTTCAATTTCTGATATGGATATGCGGTGTGCGGCTTGCGGTGTGCGGTGTGCGACAATCTGCACGGGTCGCTAACCGGTTTCCGGTCACCGCAAATCCTAATATTTATGTTCCTCTGAGTTCATTTCCTGTTCTGTAATCTTGTTGGTGTTTATTGCTTTCCATGCATACCAGATGTAGGCTAAAACCAACGGGATAATAAATGAAACATACATCATTGTCTTCAATGTAAACAGGCTCGATGACGCATTACGGATTGTTAAAGAGCTCTGCAGATCGAACAGGGACGGGTAAAATGAAGTTCCATTAAACCCGGCTATAAGAAACAAGGAGAAAACCGAAAGTATCGTACCCGCTCCGGAAAACCAGATCCCTGAAAAACTTTTCCTGAATACTGTTATGCCAATACCATATAAAACGCAGACTATTCCTGCCAAAAAAAGTATCAGAACAACAGGCATCTGAATGAGATTATGCATGTATTTGAACTTTTCAACAGTTATTGTACCGGTCGTGGGATCAGCTGCAAACCCTTTGGAAAAAAGCAGAGAAATGACAAAAAACAGGAAGAAGATAAGAAAAGGGATAGAGTTGGTAATTAATCCTTTAACTGATCTCTTGGTCAATGCTTCATCGTCAAGAGTATTGATTATATATAACAGCCCGTTAATTCTTGCAAGAAATAATACTGCTAAACCAAGTGAAAGGTTTCGCACATTCAATAAAGCTTCAAGGCCGTACCAATGAGTTGCCCAATGGACCTGGTTCATCTGGTTCAGAGTAAACATCGAGCCTGTGAAAAAAGTTGCAACAGCTACTCCTATAAGAAACGGACCCAGAGAACCATTAAGAAAGAGAAACAGGTCGAAAGTTTTCTTCCCCAGAACATTATTGGGTTTGGATCTGAATTCATATGCAATAGCCTGTATCGTAAAACTGAACAGTATCGCAATCCATACCCAGTAAGCACCTCCGAAACTAGTTGCATAGAAAAGCGGAAAGGAGGCAAAAAAGGCACCGCCAAAAGTTACAAGAGTTGTGAAAGTGAATTCCCATTTCCGCCCCATTGTATTAACAATCATTGTCTTTTGAGTGTTGTTTTTAGGGAGCGAGTAGATCATCGATTGTCCTCCCTGAACGAACATCAGGAAGACCAGCAGACTGGCCAGAATAGAGATTATAATCCACCAGTAGTGTTGCAGAAAAGCTTGAGAAATCATTGCGGTCATAATTTTATCCTCCTAATGTTTGGGTCCTGTTTTAATCTGTTTTAACATAATTGATACCTCTGAAATAAGCAATCCCGTGAACAGAACCGCAAAAAGAATGAATGTCGTAATCACCGACCCTGTGCTGATCTGTGAAACAGCTTTCGATACAGTCATCATATCCTGAATTATCCATGGCTGCCGGCCTATTTCGGTAAGTAACCAACCCAGCTCACTTGCAACATATGGCAAAGGTATAGACAGCAGGGCTATCCACAAAAACCATTTGTTATCTGAAATTGTCCCTTTAAACAGGAGATAGAGGGCTATGGAAAAAATCATTATGAAAAGGAACCCGAGCACAACCATCAGGTGAAAAGAATAAAATGAGACCGTCACATTCGGAATAACATCTTCAGGTTTATCTATAGAAGCATAACCAAAGTATCTGAAATATTTATTTTGAAAGTCTTTGTCTTTAAAAACGTTCTTTATAGCCCCAATCTGTGCAGTATCATTAATAAGTCTGGCTCTTTTGTAAGATGTCAGAACGTCCCTGGCGTATTTACCCCTTTGCATTTTTTCAGGTGTTGAGATTATCCCCAGCTTCTCATTACCTGATATATGATCTTTAAGTCCCTGAACATAGGAATCATTGTCGCCCCCGGTTAGAACTGAAAGTAAACCTGGTATTTGTATCTTAAAGGCAAATTCCCTGACCTTTTTTCCCCCTATCTTTTTATCCGTATCTTTCAGTATTCCGAAAGCTATTAACCCTGCATTATTTTTACCTTCGTAGAGTGCTTCCATCGATGCAAATTTTACAGGCTGCACTTTTGAGACAGTTCTGGCAGATTCATCTCCGGTGTAAGCAACCATCAGAGAAGATAAAAGTCCGAATACTCCGGCTATCAAAATGCTTCTTTTTGCCATTTGTTCCTCCCTCTTCCTTATCAGATACCAGGCACTAATACCGAGTACGAACATTGAGGCAAGCAGGAAACTGGATGAAATGGTGTGCAAAAACTTATCGACTGCGACCTGATTAAAGAGAACTGCCCAGAAATTGACCATTTCATTTCGTGCAGTATCAGGATTGAATATCATACCTACAGGATGCTGCATCCATGCGTTTGCAACGAGAATCCAGAGTGCCGAGAGATTGGCTCCGATAGCAACCAGCCACGTAGAAACCAGGTGAAATTTTTTATTCACTTTATTCCATCCGAAAAACATAACTGCAACGAATGTTGATTCGAGGAAGAATGCCAGAATACCTTCAATTGCAAGCGGCGTACCAAAAATATCACCAACGAACCACGAGTAATTAGACCAGTTTGTGCCAAACTCAAATTCAAGAATAATACCTGTTGCAACACCAATAGCGAAGTTTATCCCAAAAAGAGTCATCCAGAACCGGGTAATTCGTCTCCATTCTTCTTTACCTGTTTTAACATAGATGGTCTCCATTATGGCCAGGATAAAGGATAATCCGAGCGTAAGTGGTACAAAAAGCCAGTGGTAAACTGCTGTCAGGGCGAATTGGGCTCTTGACCAGTCTACAAGGCTCAAATCAATGTTGTCTATCATGGTTATCGGAGGAATTGGTTAATTGTTCAAGGACATGTTCACTTCTCTCTTTGTCATTATGATAATTTTTATAAAGAAAATCCTGAAAGAAGAATATCTTCAATATAGCAATAATAATAAAAAGTTTAATGAGGATAATTACCCATACCTTTCTTCCCCAGCCGGACATATTTCTGAATCCATCATAATAAAAACGGAACAGTCGCTTCAATAAAGAAATATTTGGTTTCATTTATCGGCTCGTTTCTCTTTAGATAATGATTTTAATGAGCTTTAATTTCAAATACCTGATAGAATACTATTCTGTCGCTGGTCCGTCATTTGACTTAAATGGCATCTGGGTTTTGTTTCCAATATTTTCTGCAGAAAGACTGGATGTGATCTTCTGTACTGCCTTAAAATTATAAAAGAACTCCCTGGCAAATACTCTCATCACAGTATAGGCAGGTATTCCAAATATCATTCCCGGTATTCCGGCAGCAAATCCGGCCGCAAGTACAACAACGAAGATTTCAAGAGGATGAGCTTTAACACTATTTGAGAATATAACTGGCTGGAATACAACATTATCAATTAAATGTGTCACAGCTTCAACAATTATCATATATGTAACCAGGGGTACTACTACAGTAGTAAAATCCTGGTTAATATGCGATGCAACACCCATTATTATTGCAATAAACAAACCAATCCATGGTCCGACATATGGTATAACATTTAAAATTCCGATAATAAGACCCATTACTACAGCCTGTTGAAAATCGATGCCTATTATTGTCATACCTATGGTAACAAGAATCATTATACATGTGCTTTGTATTACAATCCCTATGAAATACCGTGTAAGAAGTTTTTTTATTGAATAGAGAGCCCGGGTTACATGCTCTACATATTTATCCGGCACCCACATTAATATAGATTCGAAAAACAACCGTTGGTCCTTCAGGAAGAAAAATGTGATAAATGTTATTGAGAATATTGCAATAATTACATTACCAAGAATACCGATAAGAGAACCTATAAAATTATGTACCATGTTAATATTGAGAACATTTGCAACCTTTCCAACTATATAATCCTGAATAGAAAGATTATTGGAAATATCCTTGTTAATGGCTCTGAAAATATTTTCAACTTTATTTATTGGTCCTGCGACAATCTGAACAATTTTTTCACTGTCGATAGTTGAAAAATAATCTATCTGTCGGGTCACAAGAGGAACGAAAGTGACAAAAAACAGTATAATTAATCCCCAGATTATTGCCAGTGTTAAAAGTGCACTGAGAGACCGGGGAAAAGACCATCTTTTGATTTTGATTCTACAGAACAGATCGACAAGTGGCCGCCCCATAATAGATAAAACACCTGATACCAAAATGTAAACAACAATATTCCGGAAAAACCAGGCACAAGCCAATAGGAGTAAAATTCCAAAAAAGATAAGAATGTTTCTTAACGTTTCTTTCATTGCTAAAGGCATTTCTTCCCACAAACCTAATCCAAATTTTTGGAATTCGCTAAAAAAATGGGTCGCAGAATATGCACTTATCCTTTGTAGATTCATCATTAACTATGTTTATGCAAAAATCTGTTAATTCATTATAATTCATTGCAATTATAACATCTTCCCTTTTCTTTGAGAGTCTCCACTTATAGTTATTACTGCCACTTTGTCTGTTTTGAATTAGATATGTATGTCATTATGACATATTTGCTGTTTTGGAACGAAGTTTGAAAATATGGTAATGAACGATTAAATGTTAAACTAAAATTATAGGAGGACAAAACCATGTTACCAACAATTACACGAAGAAGTTTCAGGCCATTTTACATGCCGAATATTTTTGATGATGATTTTTTTCCTGTTCTATCAAACAGAACCAGCTCAATGCCGGCTGTTAATATCAGGGAAGATGATAAAAATTATATTCTTGACCTTGCTATACCGGGGATTGACAAGAAAGATCTGAAAATTGACATGAATGAGGATGTTCTGACAATCTCATCGGAAATGAAGAATGAATCGGAAGAAAACAGGGATGGATACAAGAGAAAAGAATTCAGCTATTCAGCATTCTGCAGGAGTTTTTATATTCCCGAAAATGTAAACAGGGAAAAAATAGAAGCAAACTATAAAGATGGAATTCTTTCTGTGGCGCTTCCCAAACAGGAAGAGGAAAAAAACAAGATCACAAGAAAAATTGAAATATCATGATTATTTGAAAAAAATCCCGGCTAATTACCGGGATTTTTTATATGACCACATTCCTGAATATATCTCTGACCAAAATTCCTTCCGAATTCTCTTAAATATTCCTTTTTGTTATTATCCGGAGAAAATTTAAATATCGCTGTTTCTTCAAATATTTTCAGCTTAAGAAGACGAAAGTTTTCGAGAATTAAATTTGGCGACTCCCCGCTCCATCCGTACGATCCGAAAGCACCAGCTAATTTACCCTTGTCACGTATTGGATTGATCAATGCAAGCAACTTATATACAGGAAGTAACGTATTCTGATTGATTGTCGGCGAGCCAACAAGCAACCCATCTGACATTATTAACTTTGATTCCAGTTCTTCTAATGAAATATTCTCAATATCTGTAATATCCACCGTAACCCCTTCATTCTCGAGGATCCCTTCTGCAATAATATGTGCTGCCTCTTTTGTGTAACCATAAGCTGAGACATAAGCGATAAGAATATTCATCTTGTTTTTTTCAGACACAATTTGCATATAATGCTCCGCATACTTTTCTGAAAGTTCTATTGCTTTTCTGAGGTTCTTTTTATGAATCGGTCCATGACCAGGGCAAATGAAATCAAGTTCAAGAGGCTTTATCTTTTCAATTGCTTTCAGCATAAACCTGCTGAATGGTCTCATGATGATGTCAAAGTAGTACTTATACGATTCTGAGTATTGTTCACTGAAGTCGCTGTACATTTCAGAAGAACAATAATGTGCTCCAAATACATCGCATGTGAATAAAACCTTGTCCTCCACGAGAAGTGTTAACATTGAATCGGGCCAATGCAGGTTTGGTGCCGATAAAAACCTGAGGGTTTTATTTCCGAGATCGAGTGTATCGCCATCTTTTACAACCAGTGATTTAAATGGTGTATTAACAATATCCTCAAGGTATCTGATAGCATTTCCACTGCCGACAACCGTAGCTGACGGGGCCAGATCGAGAAGAAGCCCGAGACTGCCTGAATGGTCAGGCTCGGTATGATCGAGAATAATATATTGAATCTCTTCAGGATCAGTAACTGATCTTAATTTGCGAAGATAAGTTTCACTGAATTTTTCTTTTGCAACCTCAATTATTGCTTTCTTCTCAGCATTAATAAAATACGAGTTATAGGTTGTCCCAAATTCGGTGTGCATCACTATATCAAAGGTCCTGATATCATAATCAAGAATCCCTATCCATTTGACGTCACTGGTAACATCAATTATTTTATCGTCAATTCTGCTCATTTCTCAAACAATTTCAGATTTTTGCAATGATACTTTTGTTTGCCTTCACCTGCTGGAGTATTGGGATCTCAACTTCAGTACCTAACGGTAAAAAAATATCGACTCTCGATCCAAACTTAATAAAACCAAGTTCATCACCCTGGAGTACATCCACATTTTCCTTTGCATAAGTAACGATCCTCCGGGCTACGGCCCCGGCTATCTGCCTTATCATTACCTCTGTTCCATTATTGGTTTTTATTACAATTGTACTTCTCTCGTTAAGTTCAGAAGATTTTGGATGCCAGGCAACCATATTCTGACCCGGATGATGACATACATATTGTACCTTTCCTGATACCGGATATCTGTTACTATGCATATTGAAAGGGGACATAAAAATTGAAACCTGCAAACGCATATCTTTAAAATACTCATTTTCCATTGTCTCTTCAATAACTACAACTTTCCCATCAGCAGGTGCATAAATAAGTCCGGGATCAGTTTCAAGGTACCGTATGGGAAGTCTGAAGAAAAAGAGTAAAAAAATATAAAGCATAAAGGAGCAGACAAAAAAAGCCCATCTCACAATTTCTGAATCTGCCCAGATAATATTAACAATGATATTCAGAATCAGAAATGTTATCAAACCAAAAGCTAATATTTTATACCCTTCTTTATGAATATGAATTCTCATCTGTTTAAAATTTGCACAAAATTAATCAAGTCCTGCCAATCATCCAACAAGTGATATAAAAAGATATACAAGCGGAAAAGATATTATTGCACTGTCGAACCTGTCGAGAAATCCCCCGTGACCCGGCATTATTGTTCCTGAGTCCTTTACTCCAATGCTTCTTTTGAGCATTGATTCGACCAGGTCTCCATATGTACCTGCCACAGAAATGATAAGGGAGATAATAACCCAATGGATTTTATCCACAACTCCCAGCCAGTCAGAAAGAAACCAGGCTACGAGAGAGGCAATAATGATACCTCCGATAAAACCTTCCCATGTTTTTTTCGGAGAAATACGCTCCATCAATTTGTGCCGGCCGAAAGACATCCCGGTCAGATATGCTCCTGTGTCATTTGCCCATATAAGTATGAAAAAACCAATAATTATTCCTGGCGAGAAAATGATATTGGCATGAGGAAGTATTGAATTAAGCCCTGTTCTCGAGAATGCTGCAAAAGGGAACATCGAAAACGGCACTGCTGTATAAAGTACCGAAAAAAATGTATGTGCCAGTGAATCAAATGGTTTATCCTGTTTCCTGTATAACTCAATAACCATTATTAGCAACATCATCGGAATAAGAACAAGGAAAGATTTTCTTGGAATCACTCCTGAAGCAATCAGTGTTGAAAGAGTATATGCGGTAGTACCTGTGATAATGCCGGGTACCATTTGGGGCCTCACGCCTATGTTCCTTATCATCAGGTAATACTCATACTGTGTTCCGATTAGTATTAACAGTCCGGTAAGAAAAAAAGAGAGAGGATGAAGCCAAAACCCTCCCATTACGAATATTACAATCCATGCTCCGGTTAAAGTCCGTCTGAAAAAAGTATTCAATAATTTAGTATATTATTCTTTATCTTTTGATTTAGCCTTTTTCACAGTTTTCTCCGGAGATGGATTTTCTGAGACAGTTTCATTTTTCGCTGATTTGACTTTTGTTTTCTCAGATGAAGATTTGGCTGTTCTTTCCCCTTTTTTTACTTCTTTACTATTCTCCTTGTTATTTAGTAAAAGGGCTGCTTTGGCTTCAGCTTCTTTCTCATCCTTCAATAAGTCGGCTTTTCTCTTGCCAAAGATCCTTTCAAGATCTTCGCTGAAAATTACCTCTTTTTCGAGAAGCAGTTCTGCAAGCTCGGTAAGACCTTTCATATTATTTTTAAGAACCTCTTTAGCCCTCACATACGATTCTGCTATAATCAGGTTAACCTCTTGATCTATAAGCTCTGCTGTCTTCTCGCTATATGGCTTTGTAAATCCAAAATCGGATTGTCCCGATGAATCGTAGAAACTGATATTACCAACTTTATCACTCATCCCAAAAAACGAAACCATTGCATAGGCCTGTTTTGTAATTTTCTCCAGATCGCTGAGTGCTCCTGTTGAAATTCTTCCGAAGATGAGTTCTTCTGATGCTCTGCCTCCAAGCGCATATGCCATTTCATCCAGTATCTGTTCGCGCGTGGTAAGCTGTCGTTCTTCAGGAAGATACCATGCTGCTCCGAGAGCCCTTCCACGAGGTATAATGGTCACCTTAAGCAGAGGGCTGGCATATTCAAGCATCCAACTAACTGTTGCATGTCCAGCCTCATGATAAGCAATCGTCTTTTTCTCCACGGGTGAAATGATCTTTGTTTTTCTTTCCAGTCCACCTACAATACGGTCGACGGCATCAAGAAAGTCTTGTTTCTCAACAACTGTCTTGTTTTTCCTTGCTGCAATAAGGGCCGCTTCGTTACAGACATTTGCAATATCAGCGCCAGAGAAGCCAGGAGTTTGTTTGGCCAGGAATCCTATATCAAAACTTTTTTCAAGTTTAATAGGGCGAAGATGAACTTTAAATATAGCTTCCCTTTCGACAAGGTCAGGAAGCTCAACATGTATCTGACGGTCAAAACGGCCGGCACGCATCAACGCTCTGTCAAGTATATCTGCCCTGTTTGTGGCAGCAAGGATTATCACTCCCATGTTTGTACCGAAACCGTCCATCTCTGTAAGTAGCTGGTTCAGAGTGTTTTCTCTTTCGTCGTTCGATCCAAAATTTGCATTACGCCCTCTAGCACGGCCCACTGCATCTATTTCATCAATAAAGACAATACAGGGTGCTTTTTCTTTTGCCTGTTTAAACAGATCTCTGACCCTCGAAGCGCCTACTCCAACAAACATTTCAACGAAATCTGAACCTGAGATGGAAAAGAATGGAACGTTTGCTTCACCGGCAACTGCTTTTGCAAGCATTGTTTTTCCAGTTCCGGGAGGACCTATCAAAAGTGCACCTTTTGGGATTTTACCTCCAAGGTTGGTATATTTCTTTGGATTCTTAAGAAAATCAACAATTTCCATAACTTCTGTCTTGGCCTCTTCAAGCCCGGCGACATCATTGAAGTTTAACTTAACATTTGTATCCTTATCGAATATCTGGGCACGCGATTTCCCAACACTAAAAATACCACCTGCACCTCCTGCTCCTCCTCCTGACATCCGTTTCATCATAAACAGCCAGAAAGCAATCAATAAAACAGGAAGTAACAACCATGAGAGAATATCCCCAAACCAGTTCGGACGTTTTTGATAAACCGGAGAAATAAGCTCGGTATCATTGTAGCCAGCACTTTTCTGATATTCCTTGAAATCAGATATGAAACTGCTGAGATCCCCTATGGTAATTGTAAAATTTGGTTTCGGTAAAGATATGCCAAAACCAGTTCCCGGTTTTGGAAGTTTTGGATATCTATCAGATTCCAGTGCTTCTTTTTTAAGATAGATTTCGGCCTGCTCCTTGTTTACCACATATACTTTTTCAATGTCCCTGTTTTTGATCATCTCCTTTATTTCGCTGATGGTTGTCTGCTGTACTGCTTTCCCGTTGTTAAACAGCGAAAAGAGAATCAGTGAAACAGCAAGAACTGCAAAAATCCAATTTGTATTAAAACGTGGTTTGGAATTCTTATCAGGCTTTTTTTCAGGTGTCTGATTGTTATTTGTGTTTTCTGCCATAAATATTTAACTTATTGTACTTTATCTTCCATGGGTTCAATTGCTGCATCAGCCCAGAGCGATTCCAGACTGTAAAAATTCCTGTACTCCTCAAGAAAAATGTGAACGATTAAGTTTCCATAGTCAAGAAGTACCCAGAAACAATTGTCAAGCCCTTCAATATGTAATGGTTTTTCAAATGCTTCCTTTCTCACTGTATCATCTACAGAATCACAAATTGCACTAACCTGGGTTCCGGAAGAGGCGTGACATATGATAAAATAATCTGCAATCCTGTTCTCTAGTTTCCTTAAATCAATTTTCAGAACATTTTGCCCTTTCTTCTCAAAAATACCTTTTAAAACGCTCCCTAAAAGGACTTCAGCTCCGTCAAATTTTTTCTTCATCAATATTTATCGGTTTGATATTAAGTCGCAAAAGTACCACTTTAATCTGTATTTTTGTTACTGTAATGCTCTTTTGCAATTTCAATGCCAATCTTAACAGAATGGCAGAAACCGATGGATAATATGATCTGTTTTTAATTAAATCAGTGCTAATCATGATAATAGGCTCAAATTTATTATTTTTTGAAACCCTGCCATCAACTAATACTCATACAGTTTCCCTCTTAAAAAAGAATAACCTGCAGGAGGGCACAATTGTATATACCAATTATCAATCGGAAGGCAGAGGCTATTCCGGAAACAAGTGGGAAAGCGAAGTAGATAAAAACTTGTTAATCAGCATTGTACTATTCCCTTCATTTATAAATCCGTCAGATCAGTTCTTTATTCCAATGGCAATCTCTCTTGGGATTTGCGATTTTTTAATGAGATTTATTCCTGATTGTCATATAAAATGGCCAAATGACATTTATGTAAACAATGACAAAATTGCAGGTATTTTAATTGAGAGCTCTGTTATTGGCAATAAAATTGAATCTACCATTGCAGGAATAGGCCTGAATATTAATCAGGAAAAGTTTAAAAGTTATGCGCTTAATCCAGTTTCGCTCCGACTGTTAACCGGCATGAGTTATGATCTTCCTGCCTGCCTGAATCAGCTGGGGACTGATCTTGATAAAAGGTATAAACAATTAATTGCAGGTAATTCCGGACAAATAAAGAATGAGTATGTTTCGAAACTTTACCGTTTAAATGAATGGTTTGAATTCAGAGGTATAAAAGGTGTCTTCACCGGAAGAATTTTGACTGTCGGGGACTCTGGTCGGATAAAGATTGAGATGAAAAACGGGGAGATCAGCGAATATGCTTTTAAAGAGATAGAATTTATTCTTTAGTCTCCTTCCAGCCTCTGAAGCTTTCCATTTCATTAATAAGTATTTCCAGGAACTGATCTATTGGCTTAGCTGCCATCAACTTCATCATAGGATTAAGGTCTGCACTCAGCATAACCCTCACATCCGACATGTCTTTAACATTGTCGGAAATATTCAATGTCAGTGAAAAGTCATTTTTCTTCAGGGCATCTCCGAAAAAAACAACTTTATTGCATTTTTCTTTTTCAGCAAGTCTTACAGTTACTGTTCCAAGCATTGATACGCTAAAACTGCAGGATTCCTTTTCAGCATACCAGTTATTAATGGTCCCGTTTGGTATAAATTGTTCGAAATTCCTGATATCAGTCACAAAAGCAAAAACATCTTCAGCATTGCAAGTCAACTTTCCGGATCTGCTTTCAAAATATGATAAATCTGTCATAATAAATTTCTATTTAGTTCCCCAGTTTGCCGGGTCTAATCTCCACTCTTTCAAAGTTTTAACTTCTGCCTGACCAATATAACCTGTTTTTAGAGCGGTTTCAACCAGGACGGAATAGTTGCTTAAAGTATTCAGTCTGCAATTTCCGGAGGCAAAGGCATTTGTAGCTTTATTAAATTCATAAGTGAATATTGCGACCATACCCAGAACATCACAATGTGATTCTCTGAGAGCATTTACGGCATTCAGGCTGCTGCCACCGGTAGATATAAGATCCTCGATAACTACAACCTTTTGCCCCTCTTCAAAATAACCTTCAATCTGGTTTCCAAGTCCATGTTCCTTCGGTCCCGATCTTACATAAATAAATGGTAATCCAAGCTTGTCTGCAACAAGAGCACCATGTGCAATTGCACCTGTTGCAACACCGGCAATCATTTCTGTCTGTGGATAGAGATCTTTAATCATGGCAGCAAAGGAATCGCGGATATAAGACCGCACTTCCGTGAAGGAAAGAGTTTTGCGATTATCACAGTATATAGGTGATTTCCATCCTGAAGCCCATGTAAAAGGATTTGACGGTTGCAATTTAATTGCTTTAATTTGTAAAAGATATTCAGCTGTTTTTTTTTCAAAATTCCCCATTGGAGTATGTATAAAGTCCATTTCGAAAACAGATTTATAATGATAAGCCCTGAACCTGACAGGTTACAAAAATACGGCTTATTCCATAAATTCTATGATACAAACGAACTTTATAAGATAATTGCAAATTTTCAATCAGATAAGAGCATTACTGCCATCAATGTCTATGGGCCCGACATCAAACATATATGGAAGATCTTCAGAATCTATTTTACAGAAGTTGGTGCTGCAGGTGGGTTGGTAAAGCATACTTCAGGCCGATACCTTTTTATCGAAAAGAAGGGTAAGCTCGATCTTCCCAAAGGGCATATTGAACAAGGGGAGGAGCCGGAAGAATGTGCTTTAAGGGAAGTATGTGAAGAATGCGGGATTACGGGTCATACAATCGTAAAGACGATAAGTTCCAGTTATCATACATACAGCTGGGAAGGTATCTCATACCTCAAGAAAACATGCTGGTTTCTTATGAAATATGACGGGAAGATGATAATTGAGCCTCAGACATCCGAGGGTATAACAAGAGTTGAATGGCTTTTCCCTGATGAATTGAATTCTATTAAAAGCAGTGCATGGTTATCACTGATGGATCTCATCAATAGTTCAATTCTCCGGTGATGATGTCTAATCTTCGATCCCTTTATAATCTTTAAGATTTATCGCTGAAGGAACAAACTTGGATGCATCGCCTCCGCTTCTAATTATATCCCTGACGATAGTTGAGTTAATAAATGAATGTTCAGGAACTGTAAGAAGAAATACCGATTCGATACCTGGTGCCATTGATTTATTTATCTGGCCAATTGCCCTTTCAAACTCAAAATCAGCAGCTGTTCTCAGCCCTCGCAGTAGATACCCGGCTCCGTTTTTTTTACAATAATCTACCGTAAGTCCCTCATAATGATCTACTCTTACTCTTGGTTCATTTTCAAAAACCCTGGTAATCATTTCTTTCCTTGTCTCGAGGGAATAGAAGTTTTTTTTCAAGGTATTTGTACCTACGGCGATGATAATCTCATCAAAAAGGCTCATAGCCCGCCTTATGATTGCTTCATGTCCGATTGTGAAAGGATCAAATGATCCGGGAAAAACAGCTACTTTCTTCATTCGAATGTTATTTTTTTGGGATTCTTTACCTTTTGTTGAAGCAAGGCAAGTTCAAGTACACCCATGATTGTCTCAACATACTGGAATTTTAATCCCTTTATATATATTTCCTTAATGTTTTCAACATCTTTCCTGTTCTCTTCCGAAATGATTATCTCCTTTATACTGGCGCGTTTAGCCGCAAGGATTTTTTCCTTGATCCCTCCTACCGGAAGTACTTTCCCTCTCAATGTTATCTCCCCGGTCATTGCCAGGTATTTTTTTACTTTTCTCTGTGTGAATGCAGAAGCTATCGAAGTTGCCATAGTAATTCCGGCAGACGGTCCGTCTTTCGGAATCGCTCCTTCAGGAACATGTATATGAATATTCCATTTTTCAGAAAAATTATCGGGAAGATCAAGCAATTCTGCATTTGATTTAAGGTACTCCAGAGCAATGATTGCTGATTCCTTCATAACCTCACCAAGATTACCCGTAAGGGTCAGCTTTCCGGTACCTTTGCTCAGACTGGTTTCCACAAACAGAATCTCTCCACCTGCTGCTGTCCATGCAAGTCCTGTAACAACCCCTGCCTGTTCATTTCCTGAATAAAGATCACGTGTATATTTTGGAGGTCCGAGCATTTCACCCAGCGTTGTTTGGGAAAGAATAGTGTTATATTTTGTATCAGATGCTATATTTTTGGCTGTGACCCTTATTATTTTTGCCAGCCGTTTATCAAGTTCACGAACACCCGATTCTCTGGTGTATTTTTCAATAAGCATCTCCATGACCTTGTTTTCAATTGTGATTTGATCTTTTTTTACACCGTGATTTTCAAGCTGTTTAGGGAACAGATGCTGTTTTGCAATCTCAAGTTTCTCCTCAACAAGGTAACCGGTTATTTCAATCAGTTCCATTCTGTCTATCAGAGCCGGGCTGATTGTAGCAAGATTATTAGCGGTAGCTATGAATAACACTTTTGACAGATCATATTCCATTTCAAGGAAGTTGTCAAAGAATGTGCTGTTCTGTTCGGGATCAAGTACTTCCAGCAGGGCAGAAGAGGGGTCACCTCTGAAATCCTGTCCGACTTTGTCAATTTCATCAAGAATAAAAACTGGATTTGAAGAACCGGCTCTTTTGATATTCTGTACTATTCTCCCGGGCATAGCTCCGATATAAGTTTTTCTATGACCTCTTATCTCTGCTTCATCATGTAATCCACCAAGTGACATTCTGACATATTTTCTGTTAAGTGCTTTGGCAACAGACCTGCCAAGAGAAGTCTTTCCGACCCCCGGAGGACCATAAAGGCAGAGAATAGGTGATTTCAGATCACCTTTAAGTTTTAGTACCGCCAGATGTTCGAGGATTCTTTCTTTAACCTCATCGAGCCCAAAATGATCCGAATCAAGAACGTACCGCGCATTATTAAGATCGAGATTATCCTCAGTATAAAAATCCCAGGGAAGATCAAGAAGGGTTTGAATATAGTTTACCTGAACGGAATACTCAGCTGCCGCAGGGTTCAGACGATGCAGTTTATCGAGTTCCTTATCGAATACCTTCTTAACTTCAATATTCCACTTTTTTGTCTCAGCTTTTTTAATATACTCTTCAATTTCTTTTTCAACAGGGTTCCCTCCCAGTTCATTCTGGATGGTCTTCATCTGCTGATGAAGCAGAAATTCCCGCTGCTGCTGATCAAGGTCACTCTTTACCTTTGACTGTAATTCATTCTTAAGTTCCAGAACCTGGATCTCCTGAACGAGGAACTCCAGCAACATAAAACCTCTGTCGCGCAAGCTGTTCATTTCCAGCAGCTTTTGCTTATCCTGGACCTTTATGTCAGTATTGGAACAGATGAAATTTATAAGGTATGTATTATTCTCAATGTTTTTAATAGCAAAGGAGGCTTCAGGGCTTATATTGGGATTGATTTTAATAATCTTGAGGGATAAATCTTTCAGGGAACCAACAATAGCATCAAAATCCTTGCTCAGGATTTCCGGTTTCATTTCAGGTATTGTCTTCACCTTTGCAATAAAGTAAGGATCGTCGGAAACAAGCTCCTGCAAAATCATTCTTTTCCGTCCCTGGATAATTGCGGTAGTTGATCCGTCGGGCATTTCAAGAAGCTTAACTATCTGACCAACAGTGCCAATAGAGTGAAGGTCCTGAAAATCAGGGTTTTCAATATCAGGATCTTTTTGTGCTACAGTTCCTACTATCTTGTTGTTGCGGTAGGCATCTTTAATTAACTGTATCGATTTTGGACGACCTATGGAAATAGGAAGAACCACACCAGGAAAAAGCACTGTATTCCTTAGTGACAGTATTGGAATAGCCTCCGGAACCTCAACATCCTCGAGCTCACCATCGTTCCCGTCGGCAATAATTGGTATTATATCTCCATCTCCATCAAGAATATCCGGAAGTAATATCTCATTGACAGGTTTCCTGAATTTCTTTTCCATCTGGTATGTAGTCCTTACAATTAACTTTTTGTGATGTTACTTTTATCTTTGATCTTATTTTTAACCCACACCTGGCCCCTCCCTTGAGGGGAATTTAAAAACCACTTTTGTCTTTTGCCACCTCTGCAACCCGGTCCCTTCGCTAAACTTTTCCACCGGGCAAGTTCTTTACGCTCGGTCTTGTCTTTTATCTTGTGTTCTTCCCGGAAGTGCCAAAATTACATAATATTTTTACAAATGATGTAGAACTGAGCATTGCAATGATTATGCCACAGATTATATAATAACAAAAAAAATAGGGATATGCCCTGACATGTCCCTATTTTATACTTAAAACTTAAAGTTATTTCTTTTTCCCCATATGATCCTTATACCGGGTGTTAAATTTATCTACTCTACCAGCAGTATCAACAAGCTTCATCTTACCGGTATAGAAAGGATGAGATGTATTTGAAATCTCAAGCTTGATAAGAGGATATTCATTCCCATCTTCCCATTTAATGTTCTCTCTTGATGGTGCAGTTGATTTACTCAGAAAAGAAGTTCCGTTTGACATATCCTGAAAAACTACGAACCTGTAGTTACCTGGATGAATACCATTTTTCATTGCTCAATATTTTTTATCCTAATTAATCCTATTAAATTCCCCCTGATTAGGGCTTGCAAAATTAATTAACATTCTTTAAAATGCAAAAGTAATTGAGAAATTATTGATTATCCAGTGGATGATCCTTCTTAGATCCTTGTTTATCAGACATTTCGTCTTTGAACCTAATGAACGGGAGTTTATCATTTATCATATAACGGTACGTTATGTGAGTTTTCGCCTTCTTTGCACCAAGAGCTTCATAAATTGCAATCATTTTGGGATTATAATCTCCTACCCATGAGAGTTCCAGCTCTTTAAACCAGGGTTTCTCCTTAAACACTTTATAAAGCTGCAAAAAGATAGCAGATTCCACTCCGCTGTTCTGGTAAGTGGGATGAACTCCTCCGACAACAGCCCGAATCCTGGTCATTTCGTGAGTAGCTTTATAATATACTAAGCGCATCAGATTCCAGAGATTCAGTCTCCCGTTAAAATGCTTAAGTATTTGGTTAAGATCAGGAAAAAGAACATAAAAAGCAATCGGTTTATGATTGAAATAAGCAAACCAGATAAGCTTTTCATCTATAATTAATTTTGCCTTTTCAAGCGACTCTTCCAGGAAAGCAGGATCGAGCGGGGTAAAATCTCCTTTAAAAACCGACCATGTGGAGTTGTAAATTTCTGCAATGTCATTTATATATTTTCTTTTATTCCTGAATTCGAAATGCTGAAAAGTATAACCAGGTCTTCTTGAGAGCCATTCAGCTATTTTCATGATCCGGTCAGGAAACTGAACTATCTTTTTATCTGCACTTCTTATTTCTTTGTGAGATGAGAATTGTTCAAAATAATTTTTAAAGCCAAACTCCTCAAAAAAGGATCTGTAATACTTTTTATTGTATGGCATTCCAAATCCCTGTTGCATGAATCCCTCCACCAGCAGTCCCCAGTTATTGTCGTTTTCTCCGAAATTAATTGGGCCATCCATTGCCTCCATGCCATGTGAATTATGCCATTCAAGGGCTGTATTAAATAAAATAAACGCAGCCTCTTTGTTTTCAATGACCTCAAAAAAACCAATACCTCCTGTAGTCTGCCTGTTAGCAGATGACCTCACCCTATCGATAAAAGCTGCAATTCTTCCGATTATATGATCGTCATCATTTTTAAGAATCCATCGAATTGCTTCACCATGTTTATAATTGTGGTTCTTTGCCGGATCAAAAACAGATTCAATACCAGAATCAAGCTGACAAACCCAGAATGGGTCTGCTTTATATAATTCTTTTGGAAAATTTATAAATTCCTTTTTATCTTGTTTTGTTTTGACTTCAACTACCTTCATAATATTAGTTATATGAGAATCTGGTATCTGTCTGCTAACTCAATCAGTTTAACAATATTTGATGCAAATATAAACAGATTTTTAAAACATGAAGCCGGAAGCCGGAAGACGGAAGTCAGTAGTCAAAAGTCGGAATACTTTTGTCTTTTGCTTTTTGTCTTTTTAATGTATATCAATTATTCTATGGTCGATAAGGACAAAAAGGATTCCTATGAGAAAAGAATAGAAAGCATAGACTTTGAGAGGTATGTATTCAGCCGGTTTGATTTTCATCTTAGACCAGACATATCCCACCATAAATAAATTACTGACTACATAAGCAATAAATGTCGAAACTGCAACGCCAACAAGTTTATAACCCCATTTTAACATCAGCAGGCTTAAAGAAATATTCACTATTATTTCAAGAATTGCTGCAATAAGACTGATGTGGGTCTTCTTTCTTCCTACAATTATTGTCTGTGGAAAAACAAGTCGGGGAATAATAAGCAATGAGTAGACAAGATATATACCTGAACTTTGACTAAAATCCTGCCTGAACATAAGAGGATAGAGCCATCGTGCAATAAGCATCATCAGCATTGTAGAAGGGAAAAGCAGATGCATAAGCCTCTTTGACTTAACCCGTATTGTCTCCAAGGATTCCTTCATCTTTTCACGGGTTGAAAATTCTGAAAGCATAGCTGCATTCAGTCCGTTTGCCATCATTAGCACTAGAGGAAATTCCTTCGCCCCATAACGGAACCATGCGAACTTAGCCGGGTCCTTGTAAAAGGCCGAAATAATGATCCCGTCTGTATACTGTCCTGATCCGCTTATCAGAGTTGTTAATATCAGCGGAATACCCAGGTAAAGATGCTCCTTCATAAAATGGACCGATATCTTCATTTCGGTGTATCGCCGCAACAAGATTATCAGCCATATCCATCTGAATCCGGTTATTACAAGTAATCCATATATTGACCAGATGATGCCTTTACCAAATAAGATAGGTGTAATAATAAATATCAGCTGTGCCACAAAAGTATACAGCCCGTATTGAAAAATCCGATAGGACCTGTTATTAAGGAGATAGATATATTCGATAAGACAAACCGGGCTACTGAAGAGTATATATAGTAATAAAAGATTGATAAAAGGTACATTACCTCTGTTATGAAATACAGAAAAATTATCTTTCAGTGTATGACCTAGAATAAAAAAGAGCAGACTGAAAAAACATAATAAGAGGAATGCATTAAAAATTTCAGGTGATTTGTCTACTCCGTTATCACCCATCTTCCTATAGGTTTTATTCCTGTGGTAAAGAGGAAGCAAAGACTGAATTATTCCGGTGACCCAGAAGAATGTCATGAGTCCGCCAATAAACATAAACATTTCCCATTGTCCGATATCCTGGGTGGTAAGATAACTTTTTGTAAATACTATGCTGATAATAAGGAAGATAACCGGCTTCATCAACTGGAATAGTTGCAGCCCTGAAACATTATCTATTAATTTTATTTTTCTCAAACCTGAAAAGATCTTTTACAAATACTTCCTGATAACAATTAAAAGAATCTGAAATTGTGCAGGAAAGTTCATTTTTTTCTGAACCATCCAAAGATAGTAATTGACTTCAGTATGAGAAAATAAATTTTAAATTTTGTGAAATAGAAATTTTGATCTTATTTTGCTCTCCTAAACGGTGGATGTAGTTCAGTAGGTTAGAACGTCGGATTGTGGTTCCGAAGGTCGTGGGTTCGAGCCCCATCTTCCACCCCACTAACAAAAAACAATAAAGGCAATTACCTTAATATAAGATAGTTGCCTTTCGTGTTTTTCTGATTACAGTTTTCTTCTAACCATATTCTAATTTAACGTTGCAAAAAGTAATGTTTTTAATTAAAAATGGTTTATGTTTCCTCTTATTGATGTTTACTTTGATGAAGGGGTCATTAATCTCATTATACAGGACATCATCTCTCAAAAGACATTCTGCTTAAACCAATACATTGAATGTCCGCGAAACCCTTGCAAATGGATTCTAATCGACTTAAATTACTTCATCGATAAAATAAATGACAAAACAATACAATCTTATTGTGGGAAGTGTGCAGATACTAAAAAGACTTCTGTTGCTGATAGTAATCTCAGAAAACTCAATAACGATCTGCTGGAGTTTGACTTTTAGCAAGTAATAAGAAACCACTTATTCATTTCCATATTGTTCATAATCAGGTTTTAATATATCTTTGCACAAAATATTTTTCATATGGGTAAAGAAAAGAAGCAAAAGGTCGAAGTCACTGAAATGTTTGTGGCAAAAGCATGTCCAAGCAGGATTTATTGGGGCATAATTACAAGATCACAGGATGAAAATGGTAATCCGATTGTGTTCTCAAGAATTTTGATGGAAAATGATGGCTTGCTTTGTGCCCAAGCATCAGATCAAAAAGAACTTGCAAACAATTTAAATAGAATGGCTCGAATGATCGTCTTTGAAGGATTGCATGATGATCGGGGCGTGACTGAAGAAATATTTGGTTCTGATTTTTTTCTAAATTAGATTTACTCATATCACAATATAATACTGCCCAAAATTAAGACCACTGGAATGGTTTAAATTTAGTAACTTTAACCCAGTGAATTATGAAATTGAAAAGTCAAGTTCTTTCAGGAGTCCTTACATGACCTTTCACCTGTCTGAAGACGTATTTAGAAATGAAAAATATTCAAAAAGTGGGAAATATTTATTTATAATTTAACTCATGATCTGTAAAAGCTCTCTTTCTTCAAAAGTTCAAATTGTCTTTTTATTCACCATTTTACTTGTGTTACTTTCAAGTTGCAAAAAAGAAGAGGTAACAAATAAGTCTTATGCATTGACACTTTTACAAAATAAATGGACTCCGATTTCATCACGGATTTTTTTTCCTGATGGAAGCAATTACAAATTATTACCTTTTATATCAGAGAGTTTTACTTCTGACGGCAAAGTAATTCTATCAGATTATGTTTATGATAAGATAGAAAACATCATCGAAGGATATCAACTACTTCCAGACGATTCTACGCTAATATTTTCCCAATTAGTCAATGGTGCTTATCAGGTTACAGTTGGTGATACTTCGACAATAAGTACCCTAACTGATCATCTGTTAGTTATTTATTCCAAAGAACATAACTTCATTAATTTTATTGACTCTTTAAAAAGATAATCCAAATATTGAATATCGACAACACCTACTGCCAAAGGCTCATATGTTATTTCTAAATGCTGTCAATAAGTAAAAAAGTATAAAAAGTAATTGCAATATTTAAAATTTTATCTATATACAGAATTCGTGATTTGATAAGTATTGCTTTGACTTTTTATTCATTAATTCTGGGTGAAATATAAATTATATGAACCATTCGAATAAATTACCAAATTGTTCCCATTTATCCTATAATTGAAAGCATTGGTCAGATTTTGAGTTGTATATTCTTCCCATCCTGCATATTTACAGTAAATTTCGGTAGTCGGAATACTTGATATTTTAATTGCACCAGTAATAGAAGAATATGAATAAGTACCTATACCACCATTACAAATTCCATCGAAAAAAATATAATTCAATGAATCTGTAAATTCTATTGATATCTTACTAAATGCATCATTCGGATACTTTGTTATCGCATTTGTTTTGGTATCTTGAATGTCCGATAATACCCATTTGACTTTTAATAAATCAGCATTATTCACGGCTGCTTTTTTACAACCAAAACAAACCGAAATTAAGATGAAGCTGAAGATCGCTATCTTTTTCATTTAACTAATGTTTAATATTTTTATACTGACTTACCCATGTTATAAAACCATAAACATTTGATAAAGTTAATGTGTCATGGGTTAATGAGAACCTATCTGCATTTCCTGAATCATAATCATATTTAATAACTCCATCCTCTGACCCAGATTCATAAGTGTGAAATATGCTGGATATTTTTAGTGTATCATTTTGATAAATATAAAAGAGTGAATCCGATGTAAAGATAAGATTGTGTGAAGTATGAGTCGAGGCTGGTGTCTGACAATCTGTCCCCGCCAACCCGCATGTACTTATCCAAGACCATTCGCCTATTAAACCTGATGAATTTTCAGAAGAATTATCCTTTTTACATCCGTAAATTGATACGATTATTACAAGAAGAAATAATATCTTTTTCATGAAGCAAGATACTATTTGATTTTTCTAAAAGTCAGAACAGATTTCTTAGTACTGATGTACTTTGAAAACTTACCAATATTGATTGTTAAATTTGGTTCATCGAACCTGAAATAATAAGTCCCGCCCTCCATTGAATTTGATAATCCATCAACCACGGTAATACTGTCCCCTGATATTGTGTATGAATATGAAGTACTTCCAATCTTGGGCAACCAATACCCATTTGTCATCGCAAAACCTCTATATAAATTGAAATAGCCTGAATCATTATTAGAATTGAAACTAATTGTATCAACACCTGTAGTAGTTTCTACCCATGAACCTGTTAGTCCTTTCGGTAGCGTACTTGGGTCAGGGAATTGGAATGATTTGTCTTTCTGGCACGATATAAAAAGAACTCCCGTTGAAAATGCCACTGCTAAAAAAAGTAAGCATTTTTCTAATGATTTTGTTTTCATGTTAAAGTAAGGTTAGATATCACTACTATTCTTTTAATCAATGTAAATTCATTTATTTCATAATACTGTATTAAAGCTGCGGATGCAACTCTTAAGACATTGAACCCGTAGCTATTGCTAACTATGTTGATCGAAGTTTTATTCTCCTGTTATTTTTTTAAATCTACATGAAACTTGTATATATGAACCATTTTGATTCAGAATAAGTGAATCTCCAATAATTCGAAATTTGTGTGTGCCACCTAATATCCATTCCCAAGAATATAAATCATTTCTGGCTTCATCATCATTAAATTCAATGGAATTATTTTTAATAACATAATTCCCTCTGCCAAAATCAAGTGCATCTGAACCAGAATAAGAATAAGTATTACTATCAAACTTAATTGTTATGGTGTCAAGAGATTCATAATGTGTATCAGAATAATATATGGTTTTTTCACCATAATAAGAACCAGTTGCAAATTTCGAAAATTCAGAATTTTCCTTTGTGCATCCGTAACAGGATAAAATAATTACCAGAAAAAATATTATCTTTTTCATGATCTCAATAAAACAATTTTGACTATCACGGTTTTATCTGTCCCGTAAAATTTAAATTACTTCCGCTTACATGATACTTATAAGAATTAGCATTTCCTGAATATTTAAAGTTATAAGTATAATAGCATAAGCAATTACATAAGCCAACTTGTGTGGTCATAATTTTAATAAGTATGGAATCCCCTTCGATAGAAGTTGAACTACTATATTCTGAGCAGCAGGTAGCATTAAATCCTACAAATAAGTTCAGACTATCATTAGTAAATGAATATGTTACTGTATCATTTTGTATAATTTGACTATTCTTTAATGATGAGCCTTTGTCCAAAAAGCACCCACCTGAAATAGTCTTTACAAATTTAAGATCGCCCAATTCATTTTTTTCGCAACTAATGAAAGTTATAAGTAATAAAATTGGAATCAACATTTTTCTCATAAGGTCAGGTCTTGAGGCACAGTGAAATAAACAAAATTCATGCCATTGTTAATCTTTTAGCAAAAAGGAAAGTGAGTATTAATGTCTTTGGTGGATGGATTTTTATTTGGCTTACGTTGTTGTCTTTCGTAACTTTATCATAATAAATAACGATCATGGCAAGTCTCTTCGCAGGTTATGAATATGATATCTTCATCAGCTATCGCCAGAAAGACAATGAATACGATGGTTGGGTGACAGAGTTTGTCGATAATTTAAAGCGGGAGCTACACGCCACCTTTAAAGAAGACATATCCATTTACTTCGATATCAGTCCACAGGATGGTCTGCTTGAAACGCATATTGTGGACGAATCGTTGGCTAAGAAACTAAAATGCCTAATCTTCATCCCCATAATCTCACAAACATATTGTGACTTAAAAAGTTTTGCATGGCAACACGAGTTCTGTCGTCTTCAATAAACTGGCAAAAGAAGATCAGTTCGGCAGAGATATAAGACTTTCATAGTGGAAATGTCGCCAGCAGGATATTGCCAATTAAGATTAATGATCTTGACCCTGAAGATAAAACTCTTCTTGAGACTGAATTAGGAGGAGTGCTTCAGGTGCATAGAGTTTATTTATAAGTCAGCAGGTGTTAACCGACCTTTGAGAGCTAATGAAGATCACCCACAGGATAATCTTAATAAAACTTATTATCGTGACCAGATTAATAAGGTAGCAAATGCAGTTAAAGAGATTATTGGTGCATTAAAGAAACATAATCAACGGGAAGGAACAGTTCAAAAAGAGGTTACCAAAGCTAAATTTGATAAGCCGAGGATTCTGAAAACTAAAATCATTATAGTATCTGTTATAACATTGGCACTGATTGTGCTTGGGTATTTTTTAGTCCCAACGCTTTCTAAACCAAAAGAACAGCTTGAAAAATCAATTGCTGTGCTACCTTTTAAATCTCTAAGTGATGACCCTGCTCAACAATACCTTTCGGACGGTACGATGGATGCAATACTACTACATCTGCAAAAGTTTAACGATTTGCGAGTTTTGTCCAGAACATCAGTGGAACAATACCGTGGGACTAAAAAAACAACTTATACTATTGGTCAGGAACTTGGTGTAGCATATTTGCTTGAGGGTAGTTTTCAAAAGTCTGGAGATAACGTAAGGTTAATTGTCCAGTTAATTAAAGCAAATAAAAAGGAAGATCATGCATGGGCAAATGAATACGACAGAACTTGGAAAGACATATTTTCTGTTCAGAGTGAAGTTGCACAAACAATTGCAAAAGAATTGCATGCAATAATTACCCCTGAAGAAAAACAACTTATTAATAAAATACCAACCACAAACCTGACAGCATACGATTTCTACCAACAGGGAAGAGAAGAACATACAAAATATTGGATTGATAATAGTAATAAAGCAGCACTGCAAAAAGCCGAAGGTCTCTATCATAAAGCATTGAAATATGATTCAACATTCGCTAAGGCATATTCAGGTCTGGCATGGATATATTGGGACAAGCATGGGAAAGAAAAAGAATATTTTTCAGAAAGTTTCTTGGATACTCTTTCAATCCTCACCAAAATTGCCCTTTCCTTTGATAATCAATTATCAGAAGCATATACTTTAAGGGGGTACTATTTTAGCGATATCGGGAAACCACAACAAGCAATTGAAGAATTTGATAAAGCCATAAAACTCAACCCAAACGATTGGATGGCTTATCGTGGGAAAGGAGAATTCTATAGTAACGCAGACTTTGTTAATTGGATTAATTATCTTCAAAAGGCTGCATCCATTAACCGTGGACAAGCATTACCAATTTTGATTGGTGAAATTGGGTGGGCATACGAGCAGGCTGGATTTCCTGAGAAAGCTAAACAATTTTATCAGGACAAATTGAAATTGGATGGTGATTCATTGTCATACTATGGTTATTTATCAGGTGAAGAATTTTGGCTGGGGAATTTCAATAAATCTATTGAATACGGAGAAAAAGGTTATAAAATCGATTCAACCGATGCTCTCGTAAATCTGTTATTAGGATTTGATCACCTCTGGCTTCGTCATAATGTAGAATCTTTAAAATTCCTTAAAAAGTGGTCTGAAAAACTGAAAGCTCAGGGAGAATTTGATTGGGACAATATTCAATATATAGCATTTGTTTACTGGCAAAATGGCTATAACAAAGAGGCAGAATACTATTTCAGTGAACAAATAAAGCATTGCAACATGATGATTGAATTGAAGCGAATATGGGCGCAAAAATTATATACTTATTATGATCTTGCAGGGATTTACGCATTCAAAGGGGAAAGGGACAAAGCATTAAAAAATCTAAGAATTTTTAATCAAATCCAACGTATCCCTTTATGGATGTCAATGTTAATTAAAACTGATCCTTTATTCAACAGCATCAGAAATGAACCAGAGTTTCAGCAGATCGCCAAAGACATTGAAGCAAAATATCAGGCAGAGCATGAAAGGGTAAGGAAATGGCTGGAAGAACAAGGGACGCTAAATGGAAATTGATTGCAATATGGCAAGCAGCACGAAACAATCATCTTGCTTGGTTTATTTGCATCGCTATCTTAACACATTAGGAATATTGCCAATAATTTATATTCTGGTACAAAGAAAGAATAACAGCACGTAGTCAGAAAAACCGTGATGTCTCGCTGCATTTCCACCCTCTTTATGGTTTTTTAAAACCGCCTCAACAGTCATGTCGGCTGACCTGATAACCTTTCAATTAAATGGAATAGTAATGCTTAATTTTGTTCCTTTATTCAAGGTGGATGATATATCCATCCTACCATTAAACTGTTTTATTCTCTCCCGCATACCAACAAAACCAAGTGACTTATTGGAGTCAATTTTCTTCTTATCAAGACCTATTCCATCGTCAAAAACTTCCAGAATAATAGAATCTTCAGCGTGATAAAGATTAATGGTTACATTTTTTGCTTTTGCATGACGTAAAACATTTGTTAGTGCTTCCTGAAGAATCCGATAAAATGCAAGACTTTTTTTCTCGTTGGTGAATTGAACATCATCTAATTTTAAGAGGCAATTAATGCCCGTTCTTTTCTCAAATTCCTCGCTGTACCATTCCATTGCAGCACACAAACCAATGTCATCCAACATTGCTGGGCGCAATTCGGTAGAAATACGATGAACATCTTTGCTGGTGTCAGTTACCAATTTAATCATTCTCTTCAATTTTGCGCTTTCTTCTGAGTCACTGGCTATTTTCCCGCAGAGCCAGTTCATATCAATTTTTAAAGCAGTCAATGACTGACCAAGTTGGTCGTGGAGTTCTCTGGAGATTAAAGCACGTTCATCCTCACGAATTTCTTCAAGACGATGGTTCAACATTTCCAGAGATTCTTTTATATTTTTAATCTCTTCTTCTGCCTGTTTGCGCTCGGTGATATCCTGAATTGAACCCTCAAGAATTCCATTATCGGGATATAACCGTAATGAAGTGACACAATTTATCATATCGCCTTGTTTGTTCAATAACTCACACTCGAAATCTGTCACATGACCTTCTGTTTTGAGTAGTTGTACCATCTTCTCACGTTCATGTTTATTTGCCCACATGTTCATAGAAGGAGAACCTTTTACCTCTTCAAAAGTGTAATTAAGAATCTTAAGGTACTTTTTATTAAATTCCAGAATTTCCGAACCATCGAGCCGAGTTCTGAACATACCAACTTCGGAATTATTGAAGAGATTGCGGAATTTTTCTTCGCTCTCACGCAAGGTTTCCTCTGTCTGCTTGCGCTCAGTCATTTCTTTCTCAAGTTCAATTACTTGCAATTGAGAAAATCTGTGTAATTTGATGGTTTCGCCCCAAACACCAAAAATCGGGGGGAAATAACTTAGCAATACTATCAGATGAGCAGTATCCCAATGTGAATCGTAGAAGGTTCGAGAGTCAAAAACAAAGATATGAACCAAAACCCTTAATATTATGCAGGCGATGATGCCCCACAAAAGAGAACTATGAGATTGTTGTTTGAGGTAGATTCTGAAGTAAAATATAAAAGCGACAAAGAATAAAAGTGCGAGAGAAAGTTCAGTCATTTTTTTTGTAATCGAACCAAGTTGAACAAAATCTGGAAGAAATGGAGAATTAAAAATTAGTAACGAAATAGAGGATGCAAAAATGACACCAATAATATTAAAGACAATAGCATATAGTCCCCTTTTTGCCTTAACGTGTCTTTCTCCAGATAAAAGAGCGATGAAAAATGATGTTACAAGGATAAATTGTCCACTTAACCATGTTGTGGAAATAGCCAATTTAAAAGTCGTAGGTATTTCAACCCAGATTCTGTTAAAAGAGAATATAGCGTGAACAAACTCTTCAGCACCTATAAGAACGAATCCAATTGAAATAATTAAAAAGAAACTGCGACCTGTAGTAAAAAAATAAAGCAGAACCATTATTCCTGCAGTTATAGCCAGCAGGGATGACGCAAATTCCAGCATAGCATGTACATCGCTGCTACTTCTCCAACTGGATGTATCAACTACAGGATAAAACAACAAAGGCAGAAGAAATAAGGCGACAAAGGGCAGATAGTTAACAAGTTTCTTCATGGCAAATTCTTCAGTTATTTATCAGTTCTTCTTTGGTTTTAGCCTTACCATTCATAATTGTAGGTTATCAAAAGCAATTGATTGGTTGCATAGAGTTTCTGAATTGGTATTTGTCTTTTCAGAATTGGTTATAATTTGTATATATCCAAAGATACCACTATTAAAAATACGAAATTGTTTTTCAATTTGATATAGGCATAAACGATTTTGATAGCCAAATAATCGGAGGGTTTTGTTATACCTGAAATACGAGGGAGGTTAGGCGTATTTTGGATTAAAAAAATCCCAAACAATTGTTTGTGGAAGTATCTTCATAATAGGTAAGTATAATACCACCCTGATCTAAGACCACTGGTTAAGTTTAAAATTAATAACTTTAAACCAGTGAATTATGAAATCAGAAGAAAAGTCCTTTAATTAATCTTAACAGAGCATTTACACTGATTTCAGCAATAATTAGAAAATAGAAAACACAACTATGGAACAAATTAAACTCTGGAAGATTGAATCAGATGGTGTGATGAAGATCAGTAAGAAGCCTCTGGATTATGAGCATCGATTAAAGATTTGGATTATGATGATCTTAGTAATATTTTAAATAAATACGGTAAATCAGAGTATAAAGACATTGAAGATTTTTTTACCGCTACTTTTAATAAAGATGCTGAAGATATAGAATTCAATTCTGACCACAAGATGATTATTGTAGGTTCAGATATTGATGATTCAACCGTCAGGATAATTAATTATTTAGCAAATGAACCGTATTCAGTAAATATTAATGCAGTTAACTTCAATTATTTTAAAGATGATAATGGACACGAATTTTTAGCACAGGCATTCGTTATGCCTGAAGAGAACATCACTGAGGAAAGTAGAAGCAAAAAAAGAAAACGTGCAAAATCGATAATTACAACTTTGTTCGAATTAGGTAAACTTAAAATTGGTCAAAAAGTATACCTTAAACCAGCAATAGACCAAGGTCATCCAAAGGAAAAAGTTTGTGCTACAATCGTAAATACTGATCAAGCATGTCTTGAAAGAAATAATGATGATAAGTTATACACATTCAGCAGACTACGATATGTACTTACCGAAGAATTAGGATTAACGGATGTAAGAAAAAATTGGGGATTTGGTGTTAGAAAAGATTGGGTTGATGAAAATATGAAGAACCTATCAGAATTACTTGATGATTAAGACTAAGGATGCATAAAAAGATACAATTGAACTCGATACTAACTTGTCCTGAATGTGGCTTTAGCAAAGAAGAGACAATGCCGACAGATTCTTGTCAGGTCTTGTATGAGTGTTCAAATTGCGGACGGATTCTCAGATCTAAAAAAAGGGATTGTTGCGTGTTTTGTTCATACGGAAGTGTTAAATGTCCACCTATTCAGGAAACAGATCAATGTGAATGTTAATTGTGATATTTTTGAATGCGTTAAATGATGTTGTGAGCCATGATTTTACTCTATAAATGGAGTGGTTCTTTTTTCTGTGTCTCAACTGCTCTACCCCATAATGGAAGAAGCAAAGTTCTCTGAATATTTCCAAGTTTGAATGTTACTTTCTCTGACATATCTATTATTTCTTAATTTTCAGTAAAACTGTACGGCTGATAAATACCTTTGGTCTATCAATAATCTCAAATCCAATATCTTTTATTTTATTAATCATTTCCTCAAATGATTTTTTTGAAACATGGAACTTTGGCTCAATGATGTATATTTTCCCATCGGGTTTTAAGATTGTTTTCAATTCTCTTAATAGGTTGTCCTGATTTGGCACTTCATGAATCATGTAAAAAACTAAAACAAAATCCACGTTTTCAGTAACTCTAATCGTATCTTCTTGACATTTATGTATTTTAATCCTCTGCTCTAATTTCGTTCCTTTAATCTTTTTGTTTACCTTTTCAAGCATTCCATCTTGTAAATCAGCAGCAATAACTTTCCCTGAATTAAGAAGCATTTGCGCCATTGGAATTGAAAAGAATCCTACACCACAACCTAAATCAAGAACTGTCATTCCTTCACGAATGTATGGTTTTAATATTTTCTGTGGATTTTGCAATAATCTCCTAACAGAATTATCAAGTCCCCCTGCATATTCGACAGGGCAAACTCTTTTGTTTTTCTCTATGCTCATGGCTGTTATCTTATCATTATTATTATCCAAGTTACGACTTCTTGCATGACTTACAACTTTGTCTTATCAATAGAAAATCCAATGATTTGCTGGTGTATAATGTTGAGCTCTATTGCTTTTATCAAATGTATGAAATTATATGCCCATTTCAGCAAAAAGAAAGAGGCGGTACATAATAAAAGTCCCGCTGCATTTCCTTGTGCTTAAAGGAAAAGAAGTACCGCTTCAGCATGGTCATCTGACCTGTATGAAAAAAGGGCGACACAAATTCAATGTCTGAAAAGCAATCTAATACAGTCAAAATGGATATGTCGCCTTCTATTAATCTTAGATAAAATTATTTCGCACGTTCAATACAACAAAAACAATTTTATACAAATAAAAATAAATTGCCAAACTGATTTATTTTAAACTGCATTAGTAAGTTTTTCTTATTTGTTCCACCAATATTCATGTTTCCAATACGCTACTCCTCCATGATGAGAGCAAGCACCTCTTCCAGTAGCATAACTTTCAGTCCCGTCCCAACAATGACAACCAACTCTGTGTTGTGATGCACAAGTAAAAAATGTCATTATCCAATCGCAAACAAGATTCATGACAAATCTTAATACATAATCCACAAGCGTTGCATTTATCTAATTACTTTCTAAATGTGGGAATAATGTAATTCTTTTCGAAAGTTATGTAATACTAATTATTTTAAAGGTCCTCAATTTTGTAAGATTATTATTCATCTTATTTGATTTCATTTCATACAATATTCTTTAAAAACACTTTTATTAAAATTTGGTTTTATGTCATAACAATTTTAAAAGTAAAAATTATGAACCTAAAAAGAATTTTTGGCGGATTACTTACTGTTCTCGGAATAGGAAGTCTTATTTATGCTGCGGTAGTATTTGTGAGTAACTCAGGTGGTAACCATGACACTAAATCGCTGATAATATTTGGAATACTCGGTTTAATATTCTTCGTGGCAGGTATTAGTCTGATACGAACCACAAAAGATGAAGCATAATGTGTGAATAATGTGACTCTTTTCGAAATTTATGTAACAATTACCTTAGGATGTGACCTTAACTTTGTGCTATTAATCTCCGGCTAATAACCGGTAATCGTTTGTTACGTAACCATATTTTCAAAATTTCAGATAATTTAAACCAACAAATATTGCAATTATCAATTTTAAGATGGAAGTGCTAAAAGGGTAAGATTATAATAAAAAGAGGCAGTCATAATTGATGTCTCGCTGCATTAAACCCAGTGCTTTGGGTTTGGAAAGACCACCTATGGGTCATCTAACCTGTATGAAAAAAAGGTGACACTCTTATTAATTTCAATGTCTGATGCTATCTGATAAAAAAAGTGCTGGTGTCGCCTTCTATAGATTTTATAAAGATATATTTTGCACGTTCAATACAACAGACCAAATTTATGCCAATTTATTTAATTATCATAATTTAATAATACACTTTTATACTGTGACGGACGCTTCCTATAAGTGTTATTTAGTGGTCAAACTAAGCTCAAAGAAACATTTAACACGCTTGCCACGAGTAATTGCCTCTCAGCATATATCAGACTTATAATAAGTAATGCTGCTATAAACAAAAGAGTGTCCTAAAACTCATTAAAATAGCCTCAATTGAGATGCCGAAAACATGAATTTTAGTGGCTGGATATTTATTTGGCTTTTGTCATTGTCTTTCATAACTTTATTCTTTTAAACCATATTATTTATTTACTATGAAAAAAGTATTATTCATTCTGGTATTAATGATGTCGGTTCTGGTTATCAATGCCCAGACAACCAAAACTACCGAAACCAAAGCAAAGTCTATTCATACTACCATAAAGGTAGGTGATCTTTCGAAAGCTATAACTGACAATATTGCTAAAGACTATACTGGTTTTACAATTAAAGAAGCAACAAGCGTAACAAAAAATGGCATTATGACTTATCATGTGGTTGTTGTAAAGGACGCTACCACGGAGACTCTTGTTTATGATAAAGATGGAAAGTTTGTCAAAATTCATGCTTCAAAAGATGTTACGCAGCACTCTTCAAAGAAAAAATAATGGAGAAAGTTGAGAAATCATTTTATAACGGTGCATTATAGCACCGTTTTTCATTTTGAGATGTTGACCTTTTTGAATTAGTAAACAGTAAATTCTGTTTTGTTGACAGTTCTTAAAAAAAGACTGAGATCGGTTTCTCATAAATATAAAGATCAATAGCTTTTCAAGTTGCTCTCTCTACGTTATATCCCATTCATCTGAGTCAATCCTTGGTTGATGGATTTTTATTTGGCTTACGTTGTTGTCTTTCGTAACTTTATCATAATAAATAACGATCATGGCAAGTCTCTTCGCAGGTTATGAATATGATATCTTCATCAGCTACCGTCAGAAAGATAATGAGTACGATGGTTGGGTGACAGAGTTTGTGGATAATTTAAAGCGGGAGTTACGTGCCACCTTTAAAGAAGACATTTCTATCTACTTCGATATCAATCCGCAGGATGGTCTGCTTGAAACGCA
>PLNF01000039.1 GCA_003141715.1 Bacteroidales bacterium
CCTTCGGGAAGATCAGGGATGACGCCCGGTATAAAGCCCTGATGCTTAAAATGAAATAGAAGATCTTAGAATCTACCTTTCTGAAATCTGTCATCAATCCCGTCACCTTCTGAAAAACAAAATCCCGCAAGACGTTGATCTTGCGGGATTTACGATTTAAAGATGTTGTGCCACCAGGGCTAAAAAACTTTTCTTTTAATTTCAATAGCCCTTTCCCTGCACACTTCATGGCAACAGTAACAATGAATACATCTCGCCTCGTTTACCAAAACTTTGTTCTTTTTTTTGTTGTCAAAACGCAGAGTCTTAACCGGACAGATATCAATACATTTTGAGCAGCCAATGCAAAGCTTGCTGTTAAATACAGGCCTTTCATTGAACCTTCTCAGGAATGGAGTTTTCTTTTTAATGTACTTAAATATGATGCCCGCTTCACTGCCTTTACTAATGCGTTTAAAATCTCTGACAACAATTGTATCAGGATCAGTTCCTTTGATAATTATATCGTTAATATTTTTAAGAAGGAACCCTCTTTCAAGAGCAATTTTGTTTATTGGAATTTCAAGAGGATTATATCCCACAATGCGGCTGGCTATTATATCCAGTGCAAGCGGATTGACAGAGGCCAACAATACATTGACCTTCTTTGGGTATCCGTTACCCGGACCAGGACCTTCCAAAGCAACAATTCCGTCCATTATGTGGAAATGCGGTTTTATAACCTCTTCTAAATCGACAAAGAATTTACCGAACTTATACCTGTCTGGATATTTTACATGCTGCATTGCTTTGTTGAAAGCAGGAACAAATCCGAAAATGTTTTTCATAGCGCCTGAAAAAATCATGAGCTCATGGTTCTTCAGCTTTGAAAGTGAGATTATCAGATCGACTTTGGTAATCAGTGCCGTGATTTTTATTTCAGTGTTCCCGACTTTCCTTAAAATGGCTGCGTCATTAAACCTGACCCATGTGGCACCGCATTTATTCACTACTTGTCTGATTCCGGATTTTTCACCTGTAAATTTCTGCGTATCAAAAGTCGGTGAATCTCCGACAAATACAGTCGCACCTCTTGACTGAAGATACATTATAACAGCTTCAACTACAACAGGATGAGTTGTTGTTGCCCTAACTGGTTCATCATCGGAAAGAATATTGGGTTTCAATAGTATCGTTTTCCCGGCAGGATCCGGACCATCACTTTCCGTATAGAGCCATGCAATATGTTTCGCTATCTCCTCAGGATTGTATTCAAAACACCTTTGTACAGCAACAGTTGAACCCATAGCTTCTATTGTAAAAATCTCGTGGCAAATCTGTAATACAATGGCCGGGGTAAAATTGATATAAAAAACTTTATAGCCCTGTTTCGGAATCCCGGAATAACAACAACTTTATTCTTCTTCCTCAGGTTCCTGACGGATATTTTAACGACATCTTCAGGTTCCATCCATGGCAGGATTTGCCAGTTTTTAAGTTCGGACAGTTTCAGGCCTGCTCTTTCATGAAAATTGGTATTACGCACAAAACCCGGGCAAAGTACCTGTACTTTGATGCCTTTGTCTTTGAAACTTATATGTAAAGATTCCATGAAACTATTGCTGAACAGCTTGGTTGCCGAGTACATTGCATCCTGAGGAACAGGCATAAATGAAACCAGTGAAGACAAATTAATTATCGTCCCTTTACTTTTCCTGGTCATATTTGGAAGTGCGGCAAGAATTAACCTGACCGGAGTATTAATATGCACTTTTATCATGCTTTCCAGGCTCCGGATATCATTCTGCCAGAAAGGCTTCCCGAAAAAAAATCCTGCATTATTTATAAGTACATCAATCTCTTTATTTTTTTTTATAATCTCCTCTGTTCGTGCAACATCATTTTCATTTGCGAAGTCTGCAAGGATAATTTCAATATTTACGTTGTTTTTTATTTTCAGTTCTTCGATATCAAGTGAGATTTTATCATCCGGATGTCCGGTAATAATAAGGTCATAGCCTTGTTGTGCAAAATGACGCGCAAAAGCAGCACCGAGTCCACTCGTAGCGCCACTGATAAAAGCAACTTTCTTATCCATGGAATAGAATTAAATCTTTTAAAAATACTAATTTTCAGAGGAAGAATATTCAAGGTTATAACAAATATTTAATTGACATTCATATAATTATTAAATATCTTTACATTATTGACTGGTATTTTTCCACGATAAGATCCTTCTCTTCTCGAAATATTCTTATCCATGATTCAAAGAGAAAAACTATATAGATTGCCATGGTCAAAGACAGATAATCCCGGTGGATGGATAGAAGTTACAGATACCTGCGATCTTCATTGCCCGGGTTGTTACCGGCATCAGCTTGAAGGACATCGTCCTGTTGACACAATTAAAAAAGACATTGATGTGCTCATAAGACTCACCAATTGTGATTGTATCGCAATTACAGGTGGAGAGCCTCTTGGTTATCCTGATCTGATTGAGGTAATAAGTTACATCGCCTCAAAAAAGATTAAGCCAATGGTCTTTACCAATGGCCTTTTACTGACACCAGAACTGGCTAATGATTTAAAAAAGGCAGGTCTTTCTAAGATCCATTTTCACATTGACAGTGCTCAGGAAAGACCGGGGTGGACTGGCAAATCAGAAACTGAACTGAACGAACTGAGGCAACATTATGCAGATATCCTCTGGAATACCAAAAAAATACAGTGTGGCTTTCATGTAACCATTTTCCGATCCAATCTCGAATATATTCCGGAAATCCTGAAATGGTGCCAGAAAAACATAACAAGAGTGCATCATATATCATTTCTGGCATACAGAGCTATAGCCAAAGATCCGATGTACCAGCTGGTAGCCAATGGTAAAATAATTGATCCCGAACAATCATTGGGGAGCAATCCTAAACCCGAAGAGATCAATATCACAACTGAAGAGATGTATAGCTATGTGCTTAAAGCCAATCCAAACCTTCGCCCGTCTGTCTACCTGAACGGAACATCTGTACATGAAACAAACAAGTTCCTCATTATAGTTAATGCCGGCACTTCCAGGAACCATCTTGGGGTTTTAGGACCGAAAACCATGGAAATGGCACAGATGTTTTACCATCTCTTCAATGGAAGATATTTTGCTTTCCTTGAAAATCCACGACCCGGGAAAAAACTATTCTTTATGTCTTTATTCGACAGTGAGATTAAAAAGGCATTTGTGAAATATCTTAAAGCTTCTGTAAGAAATCCCATCCGTTTTTTTGATAAGGTCTATGTGCAAAGCATCCATTTACAGCAGCCTATTGAAATCCTGGAAGGCATGATCAACCTGTGTGATGATTGCGTCAATATGATGGTTTATAACGGCAGACTGATCAATTCATGCAGATTAGATGAATACAGAATGTTTGGAGGACCAATAAACATAATAAAACAAAAGGATTCTCAAAATTAAGCAGCAATGTTCCCTGACCGAAAACATATGTACAATTTTCCCTGGACAAGGAGTGATAATCCGGGAGCATGGATTGAGGTTACAGATATTTGCAATTTAGCATGTCCTGGTTGCTTCAGACGGAATAATTTCGAAGGGCACAGGCAACTGACTGAAATAAAGAAAGAAATTCTGCAATGCCGTGAAATGACAAACTGCAGCAGGATATCCATTTCAGGAGGTGAGCCTTTATTATATCCGGATATCATTGAAGTTGTAAAATTCATTACTTCCCTAAAGCTTAAATGCATTATCCTGTCTAACGGAGAATTGCTAACACCCGATTTTACAGCAAAGTTCAGGAAAGCAGGCCTGTTTCAGTTCTTTCTGCATGTTGACAGCGGCCAGAACCGGCCAGGCTGGACAAACAAGACAGAATCCGAGATGAACAATCTGCGACAATATTATGTCGACATGGTTCATAAAACAGGAAGGATAAAATGCGGATTTAACATGACTATCCGGCATTCAAACCTGAATGAAGTACCGGATATTGTCCGGTGGTACCGCGCTAACATTGACAGGGTCAGTCATCTCTCTTGCATTGCTTTCAGAGGAATCCCGAAGGATGTGGCTAATGTAATGTGCTTCAATGGACAAAAAATCACACTTGATTCTTTGCCCGATGCGATTAAGCCAGACGATGAAATTGATATTTCCTCTACCGATATACTTGAAAAGCTTAGTTCTGACCTGGATTATGTTTATCCTTCGGCATACCTTAAGGGCACTACGCGACCTGAAACTTTCAAATTAATCACTATCAATAATATAGGTTCTAGAAAACAAATCTATGGGGCTATTGGGGAAAAGACTATGAAGATGTATCAGGATCTTTATTATAAGCTCCATCATAAATATGATGCAACTGTTCCTGGATTTGGGAAAATGGTTTTTTTCATGGCATTTTTTGATAAGGAAATTCGAAAAGCATTTAGAAATTATTCAAGAGCTGTAATTAAGAATCCATCACGGCTTTTTGAAAAGATATTTGTTCAGAGTCTGGTTATTCAGCAACCTTTTGAGGTTATTGATGGCGAATTGAATTTATGTGACGGATGCATAAATCTTATGCCTTACAAAGGAGAGATGATTAATTCATGCCGCCTTGATGAATACAGGCTGCTGGGCGGCCCGATCAAATATAGCAAAGAGACAATCAGGCAGCCATCTCAGCAATAAAATAATACTCATGAATATGATTCAGATTCAGGAAGTTGTCAGCAAATCCGATTTAAAAGAATTTATTCATCTGCCTGAAAAATTGCATAATAATCATATTAACTGGGTACCCCCGATCTATAAGGATGAATGGGATTATTTCAATCCGAAAAAGAACAGAGCTTTTTCATATTGTGATACGATCATAATTATTGCACGGGGTGGCGGGAAAGCAGTCGGAAGGATTATGGGTATTATTAATAATCGCTATAATGATGAAAAAAAAGAGAAGACTGCCAGGTTTTCCTTTTTCGATTGCATAAATGAAAGGGAGGTTTCTGACCGACTCCTGAGTTATGTAGAGAAGTGGGCAACGGATAAAGGTACGACCAAAATAATTGGTCCCTTTGGTATGTGCTACCATGATCCGATTGGATTCATGACTGAGGGATTTAATGAGAGACCATCACTTACAGCCAATTACAATTTTGAATATATAATCTCACTCCTGCAATCAGCGGGTTATAGTTGTGAGACTGACCTGGTTGTTTATAAGATCGATATTTCTAAAGAGCTTCCCCCCATATATGAGCGTATACAAAACAAGGCTTTACAAAATCCAAAGCTCAGGATATTAAACTTTACAACCAGGAAAGAACTTCACAAGTATATTCATCCTGTTCTGGCGTTGATGAATGAAAGTTTTACAGAAATTTATGGCTATTCACAACTTGATGAAAATGAGATGGTGGATTTAGCGAATCATTTTATCCCTTTGCTCGATCCAAAACTCGTTGCAGTAGTAACCTATGAAGAGGAGATTGCAGGTTTTATGATAACAATTCCCAGCATCAACGAGGGAATTATTGCTGCCAGAGGTCATCTTTTCCCTTTGGGCTTTTTAAAAATCCTGAAAGCTTCAAAAAATGCAAGTCAGCTGGATTTGCTAATAGGTGGAATAAAAGCAAAATGCCGTGGGATGGGTATTGATGTATTAATAGCNNTGGAAGATGAGGGCAGAAAATGAAAAATTGGGTGGCACGGTCTATAAAAAGTACAGAATCTTTCAAAAGAACCTTAATTAAAAAAGTTTGTCGTCAGGCGTGCAAAACGACGGTCCGACCCGGGAAAATCAACCCCCGATGCAATGGTAACAAGGATACCCATTCCGATCGCCAGGATGAGTGATAAAAGATTGGGCCGGAAGACCAGTATTGCTCTATTTGGTATAGCCGTAAAGATGATTCCAAATAAGATATTAAGTACCGCTATCAATTGATATATCTTCATCCCTGCCCAAGATGGCGTCTGAGGTTCACAACGGAATGATTCTTCCACAAACCAGCCTGTCCCGTTAAGTATTAAATATATTCCGACAATGAAAGAAGAGGAGACTCCGATGTTAAATAACCTGATTAATACCAGGCCTGTTATAATATTGGTTCCAATTGAATAGAGCTGTGTCGGGTGCAGGGGAACACCAGACAGATCTGATATCTTTTTTACACGGGAATTAGGATGTATAAAGCGAATGCCGATATTTTCGTTTGCAGGCTTCCCGTGGCAACTTCCCTGACCGAGGCATTGGAGACGGCCTATGGCCTGGATCCATGGTGCTGCCATTGCAAAGGATGCCAGCAAAATGAAAAAGTCAATTGAAAATATAAAATGAGCCATTATGCAAGCAATTATTCCTCCTGTAAGTCCTCCATAATAGCTATAAGGTCTCAGTAATTTAGGGGATTCTTCAATTATCTGCGCCCAGAGTCCGGCTCCGATAATAACAAATATCAAAATTAAAAAACCGACAAGATTATACTGCCGGCCAAGAAAAAACCCTGCCAGCAGAGCTCCTGTAAATCCTGCAGCACCACCGTAAAAGCTATAATTTATTATTCTTATCGGACCAATTCTCCATTCCCGCCAATTGTTTGAAAAGCGTTCAGCCAGCAATCGTATATAGTTCCAGATCTGTTGCCTGTAAATAATTATTATGAATGTACAAAAACCTGCAGCAACATCAAGGAGAGAATGAGCGCTGGTTGTTATGCAGCTCACCGAGATCAGTGCTGCCAGGGCATACCATATCCACTTTAAGCGGATAAAACTTCTGCTGAAATATTTTGCAGCCAGGAATGCCCATATTACATGACAGGAAGGCAGCGCACCAGATTCGCCGTCGAGTGAACGTTCAAACAATATGAGACGGCCCAGGAATGAGTGAGGAATGAAATCTTTTTGTTTTACTACCATCGGAAATACAAGGTAAATGATCCCCACAATAATTATGGTAAACCATATATCAGTTATAAAACACCTTAATTGCTTCCTGGTTTTTATTACTAAAGGAACTGATAAAGAAAACAGGAAAGCGAACGAATAGAACACTCCTGAAAACTCCCATATTGGCAGATGTTCCTCAAAAGGAAGATTCGTACTGATTGCATCCCTTGGAGCTCCGATAAATATGAAAGCCTTGTAAATGATTAACCACGGTACAAAAACAAGAAAATATGATGATATTCTATCACTAAACGATGGCAAAATGCTGGAAGCAGAGGGAAGTGACAGGAAGGGTTTATAATCCTGTGTACCAAAAACTGACTGAGTTTTTTCATTTTCGAATCCTGCGACATATGCGACCAGCAGCAGAGTGAATATCGGACTTACCAGCCAGAATCCGGATGCTGACCGGGTAACTGCCGATAATCCGAAACTAATCAGTACAGCACCGGAATAGATGGGATGTCTTGTGAAGGCATAAATGCCATTTTTTACAAATTTCTTCGGCGGAAAAGCAACTCCATTGTCCGATCTCCAAAGATTCCATAGCCCTGAGCAGATAAATATTGCTCCTGTAATTAAAAGTATATATCCAAGGAGTAAGTTATCCGGCAGTGGTAACGTTACAATATTCTTGGTGTACTTAGCCCAGAGAATGAGAATAATAGGAATTACGGCAGCAAACAGTAACCCATATAGAACCTTGCCTGTTATTTCCTTTGTTTTCCCCATTTTACAATTTCAAATAATAACCAGCCATCTGATAAAAAAACAGAATTTTCAGAAAGGATTGTTTTTGCCTTATACTTTATTTATATTTCTTACTCGAGTCTGCTGTAAAAGAATATTTTTAAAAATTCTCATAAGAGTAAGGATTTAAGTAAAATTAAAATCTAAGTTCGATAAGAAATCTTTCTTATCAAAAAATATTTTGTCAGGAAATCCCTTTACATTATTGGTGGAGCATGCAACATAACTTTAAGGAGAAGCTAGCAAATAAGTTTGTTGTAGTTATTTTTAATCGGGACCTTTATATTACATTTTCTTTGAGTTCAGGCATTAAAATAGACTGTTAGGATGAATAAGTTGATTTTCAAACTCTGACGTATGTGATTTATTTATTGCACGTTACAAAATCTGTCATCAATTCCGTCACCTTCTGAAAAAAAAGTGTAACTTTGGTAATTGTCTGATGTCTGAAATCAATTCATCAGCATAATACTACCCGAATCTCATGCCAATTGTTAAGTTTAAATTTGATACCTTTAAACCAGTGATTTTGAAATAAAAGGACAAAAACTAAAAGGAGAACAAAAATGCGACACAAAAATGTAAAATTATTAGCAGTAACCTTGTTTTGTATAGGGTTGACTGGACTTCAAGCACAGACCGTGAAAGATAATGACGGTAATGTTTACAAAACTGTAACCATTGGCACACAGGTTTGGATGGCTGAAAATCTGAAAACTACGAAGTATAATGATGGCACGGCAATACCATTGGTCACAGAGAATAAGGCTTGGGATGCATTAACCACACCTGCTTACTGCTGGTATAAAAATGATGCCACCGCCAATAAAAATACTTACGGTGCTTCCTATAATTGGTACACAGTTGGTACAAATAAATTATGCCCAAAAGGTTGGCATGTACCTATCGATGCAGAATGGACAACGCTGACAACATATCTTGGGGGTGAAAGCGTTGCTGGTGGGAAACTGAAAGAAACAGGCACAACCCATTGGGAAAGTCCTAATACTGGGGCAACCAATGAAACGGGTTTTACAGCACTTTCGGGTGGTGACCGTGAATTTGGAGTGTGCTCATATATTGGGTACAGTGGTTACTGGTGGTCGGCAACGGGAACCAATGCTACAGAAGCAAGATATCGTTCCATAGCTTACTATGGCAGCAAGGTCGCGAGTAACAGCATTTTTAAAAAGATGGGTTATTCTGTTCGTTGTTTACGAGACTAAATGGAAAAACCATTGGCTTTGACCATAGTTAGCCGGAAAAAATTGACCACCAAAAACCATAGTTAAGTATTTGTTATTTAGTTATGTGTGCTAATCGTAATCTAACCGGCCAAATGTGGTCAAGGCGACCGACTTTTACATTTAATATAGAAATCAAATGTTATTTTAGTCCATGTTTCCATTCCTTCATAAAATTCAGCTAAATTGGGTTTATCTATCCAATCTGCCGTCATTTTATCCGTTTCATTAATATATACCTCTTTATTTGATACATGGATGTTATACAAAAGTCCAANNATGAACGCTGCCAACCGAAATTGTATCATCATTTATAAAGCCAATAAATTCAATATCCTCTATCAAACATCCATTTAGTAATTTGACTTCTTCATATAATTCTCTTTTTAATTCATCAATTAAATATTGTTCTTTCAATTCCATAGAGTCGTTAGGGTTCATATGACCTCCTACTCCTAGAGAGAATTTATTGTGTAATCTTTTTTCTGTCTGCTT
>PLNF01000010.1 GCA_003141715.1 Bacteroidales bacterium
TAAGTACGCTTATAAAAAATTTCTGCCGATGTTTCCAATCCTTTTTTTGGAAGACTTCGGAATACACCAAGTGAAATCTGATCACTTTTTGACGGACGCAAATGATAATCGGCAAGCTTCCACTGCGTATTTGGTGCCACACTGATATTGGGGTTAAGCATGAAAATATTTTGATGCATCTGATTGAATGATAGCTTAATAGATCCATCATTATCTGTTTCAATTTTTACTGCCAGCCTTAGATCAGGTTCATGATACCAGTGGACAGGCTGGTTTTTACCAAAAGTCAGAGTATCATAAATATATCTTATGTCCATTGGTTCCCCCGGGCTATAAATATATGTTGTTACAGGACCAATCGGAGCATACAATGTATAGCGTAAGCCAAGGTTNNGAAATAAATAATGAACTTTCAATACCTTTCTCCTTCCCCAGTGCCACTTCACTTAATAACGATTTTTCTCCAAAAGGAAGTACCGTCCCCCGATCAAGCTTGTAAAGTACGATGTCTGCACCATATTCAAGCGAATTCTTATCGTTGAGCAGTTGTCTGAAGCTGGCGCGCGTCTCATAATGATCCATTCTATAGGAATACTGATATGCAGATGAGATCTCCTGCTTATCAACGGTTGAAAAGGCATATTGCGAAACAATGAAAGCTAATTCACTGCGAAGAGAGTTGGTGTAATTATGCCCGAGGATTAAAGATCCTCCGGTATTGGAATAACTATAGTCGTTTATAGATGAAAGACGAAAGTGGTCGTAACTGTGATACAAAAACAGCGATAATTGAGATTTTTGAAAATCCCAATTTACACCTCCCGAAAAATCATTAAACTTTGCACTGCTTGAATTTATGGTTGTGTCCTTTATCTGAGACAGTAACCAATTTGAGTATGAAGATCGAGCGCTAAAGATAAAAGAACTTGTATCCTTTTTTAGCGGACCTTCCAGCACAATATTACCGGCTACCGGACTAACACCTCCATGAGCTGTAAAATNNGATGGAAAGAAACCAAACAAATGGGAAGTGTTGTATATTGGAATTCTGTTAATGTAAAATGCATTTTGGTCAGAACCGCTTCCTCGCACATTCAGTCCGGCGCTACCTTCGCCTATACTTACAATCCCTGGAAGTGTTTCTGAAACTTTGAGGATATCACGTTCTCCCATTAGCATTGGCAACGATTTGATTGATTTTATCGGTATCTGGTCCATGCCTGGATCCTTAGCACGGATATCAGACTTACGTTCACCGCTTATAATAATTTCCTTCATCTGGATAACAGCTTTTTTCATTCTTACTGTGAAATTTCCCTCTGAAAGTACTTCAAGCAGGTATTTTTCCTTTTCATATCCCATATATTCGATCTGGGCATTATATTTCCCCGGGGGAAGAGCAATTGTGAAAAACCCATTAATATCAGAAAGAGTACCGGTTTTTGTTTCTTTTATATAAATTGTAACAAAAGTCATCGGTTCACCGGTCAATTCATCTAATACCCTGCCTAAAACTTTAGCCTTGGCATTGCCTTTATTTGTTCCGGTTCGTCCTATGATAATAGACCTGGTTACCCCTGGCTTAATACCTGTAATATAAAGCTCTTCACTTTTAGTAATTGCCTGTTCTTTTTGTTCGATCATGCCATTTGTTATAGCCATTTGTTCATATGCCGGAAGTTCAGTTATAAGTTCTACTCCCGGAAGAATGACAAGATCGTTATTCCATTCTGATACTTCAAGCCCCGAACCACGAATGACCTTCCTTACTGCCGACAATACAGTAATGCTGTCAGAATCAAGAGTTACATGCAATTTATTTACCCAGTCCTCATTATAGAATATATTTACACCAGTCCGATGGAAAACAATTTCGCAAAATTTTGGAAACAGAGTCTCCTTAAAATGGCAAGCCATTAGTTTTTCACTATCCTGTGCCTGCAATGTAAATCCAGATTGAAGAAATAATATGAGTAAAAGGCGTGCCTTCACTTTGTGTAAAAAGTATTACAAAAGAGAATCAGTTCAGTCATTGTTTGGTCCGTTGCCTTTTTAACATTGATGTGGTTCTTATGAAGGTAGTCCTTTATAGCAATTCTTTTGTCAGAGCCAAACAGAGAATAAAATATTTTGTTATTCCGGTATTTAAGAATCTGGTTACCAGTATATACATTCATCTCTTTCGTGGCGGAAGAGAAGTTGTGGTTTTTAGATCCCTGAAAGCTTTCCAGATTCAGTTTTTTTCCCCAATAATATAATATTCGATTGGGCCCCTCTCCAAGTACCTGGTAGATCCGTTTCAGAGTATCCTGTGATGATATTATTTCAAAATTTAAACCCTTAAAACTGAAAGACTCGAGCCAGGCATCAGAAATAATGATCAGGCTGGCAGCACCCAGATTGTTATTATATTCAAGAATCAGTTTCTGGTTATAAATGTCGTAGTTAAGTTTGAGTTCATTGTATGTTACATTACGAATTGTTGCAGATCCTATTTCAAACTTGGGACCTGAGAAATACTGGTTACCTCCTGTATATAGTGGAAGAAAAAAAATATAGTGTCTTCCATTAAATAACAACGGGTCAGAGCCATACACATCATCAACGCTAATACTTTTTAGCTGGGCTGAAATACCTGACAAATTGAATAATAAAAAAAATGAAATTACTGTTCGAAATACGAAAGTCATTCTTTTATTGATTAGAATCAAACCAAAAAAAGAGGCTGATCTCTTTCAGTCAACCTCTTTTTTCAAATTATTAATAGTTATACTCTTAAATGACTATTTTCAGTGTATATCCCAGAAAAGCTTAGTGTCAACAGCATCTCCACCTATTGCGGTTGAAGCAGCCTTCCAATTAGTGCCATTCAACGTTTGCTCTGAGATAGGATATGTATACCTCATCGGGAAAGGTGACAGCGCATCTGGAGGAGCTACAAGCAATGGATAGTCCAGTTTTCTAAACTGTGTCCAGGCCTCAAATCCGCGATTATAATAAGCAAGCCAGCTCTGTATGCCAATCTTCTGTTTCCATGTCCCGGCAGCTGTTGCATAAGTAACCTGTGGATTGGCTAAGTAATTTGTTGCATCTGACGCGGTGCCACCCCAGTCTTCAATTGAAGCCGTAATTGCATTATTATAATGCCCTGCCGCAGTACCGCCAACCGTATAGCCCCTTTCAACAGCTTCGGCCAGTAAAAACTCAACTTCTGCATAATCAAACAATGTGCCGGGGAATGTCGGTGTCTGAATTAAGTCGGCCGGGTGTGAAAACTTCGTGAAGTCATTAGTAGCACCATATATACCCCCTACATAACCGCTCCCAAAAAGTGCGAAGAAAAATGGCCGTCTCGGATCATTCAGGGAATTCATGACGTTAACAATCGTATTGGCTGCAACAAAGTCATGCCTGCCACTGGCAATTAAATCAACATAGATAGGATTGGCATTTGGCTGTGCACCTTGATAAACAATTTTGGCATTGTCGGCATTGGAGGTAAATACATTGGGCGCAGCAGCTTCAACAGCAGCTTTTGCAGTTGCATCATCCTTATCTGCAAGAACCAGAGCCATTCTTAGTTTCAGTGAATTGGCGAATTTGGTCCATAATGCAACATCGCCCCCGTACATATTGTCTGCACCTCCAAAGCTTCCAGATCCTTGGTTCAAGTTGGCAATGGCGGCATCCAGTCTTACAAGAAGAGCTTTAAAAACTGTCAGACCATCATCATACTTCGGCAAGGGCTTAGTTATATCCAGGGCATCAGAATAGGGAATATCGCCAAATGTTTCAACCAGCACATCAAAGCAATAGACTTCCATTACTTCAATAATGGCCAGCTTATTTGCATGAGCCTCTGGAGTCTCTGCACCCAGCGGTGTGGCGGTAATTACTTTAGCGGATTCATCGAAGTTCTTTAGAGCATTGACATAGAATAGATCCCATAAATTATCCGATTCATTACGGGTAGTCAAATCGTAATTACTCTCATCGGTATAGGTGGTCTCTGTCCAGTATTGCACAAAAAGCCTGAAATCATTACGGTTCACATTGCTGCTCACCACCTGGTCCATCACTCTTTTTTGTGCATTGGTAAATAGGGTCTCTCCAGGAACCGTTGCCGGATCCTTAATGTTCTTGTTCAGATCTTCCAGTTTTCCGCATGAGACGATCAATGCGAAAAAAGAAAGCATAATTAATATCTTTTTCATAGCAGATAATTAAAAAGTAAATTTAATGTTGAAACCAATATCCCTTGTTGTAGGCAGCGAGCCCGTGGAATAGCCCAGGAGGTTACCAGAACCCAATCCTGATTCAGGATCAGCGTAAGGCAGATGTTTACTGATGATCCACACGTTGGAACCTACTATACTCAAGTCAATCCCTTTTATGAGGAAGTTCTGTAACAAGGCCGCAGGCACGCTGTAAGAGATACTTACTTCCCTGAGTTTTATGTAGCTGGCATCATAGGAGAATGCCATAGCTGGAATCCTCAAGTAACCGAATGAACCATAGTTAGATGCAGCGATTCTGGTAGTATTTTTAGTACCATCGGGATTTACACCCGGATTAATGAATCCACCGCTGTTTGATGCATAACCCTTGCTAGGATCGGCAGGATCCACATAAACAATGGGATCCCTGACCGGGTTGCCCAAATCATTATTGCCTGCTGTTTCAGGATATAAACCGGTTGCCAAACCATAATACATATCGAGTGACCAGATATGACCACCTTGTGACATATCAATAAGGCAAGATAATTTCCAGTTCTTATATGTAAATGTATTCAAGAGGCCACCCTTCCAATCCGGGGAAACTCTTCCCAGATTATTGTCGTTTGTTGTAGTTATTACATATCTGCCATTGGCAGGATTAACCACACGTTGACCATTCAGATAGGTATAATCAGTACCCTCGATAATACCCCAAGGTTGACCCACATGGGCATTAATGGTAATACCACCCTGGAAGGCACCAAGCTGGTAATTATCAACACCCGGATACAGTGAGATTACCTTATTGACATTTTTCGACCAGTTGATGCTAAGATCCCAACTAAAATTGGAAGTTTTAACCGGAACAAAGTTAAGAGCCAGTTCAATACCCTTATTTTCAATCTCACCTGCGTTGATATTCTTGTAAAAATACCCGGAAGCCGAGCTCACGGCAAGCGGCAAAATCTGATTTGTGGTATTTGTTTTATACAAAGCCAAATCAAATCCGGCTCTTTTGTTCAGGAAATACATTTCAAGCCCGGTCTCAAGGCTATTCGTTTTTTCCGGTTTCAGATCCGGGTCTTTCTTGGTGGTGGCCACAGAACTCATCGGGCTGTTAAACGGAGTAAGAATAGTGTATTCATCCTGGATCTGATCAAATCCGGCACTGTTACCAACCTGGGCATAGTTCAGACGCACTTTGCCAAATGAAAGCCACTGTTGTTTAACAAGTTCAGAGAATACAATACTACCCGACACGGAAGGATAATAATAAACTGAATTAGACTTAGGTAGCGTAGAGGAATGGTCACGTCTTATTGTAGCATCCAGGAATAAGTAATTCCTATAACCCAGGGATGCGCTGCCATAAATGCCATTTATCCCGATCTGTTGGGCTAATTCCTTGGGATAAGGAATCGGATCAATACTGTTTTGCAGCGAATAAAGCCTCGGAATTGCCAAACCTCCATTGGTTGCTGAAATGATGCGGTTAAAGATCTGCCTGTTGATATTGGCACCCAGGATCCCTTTCAGATTTAACGTGCTCGTCAAATCTTTGTTGATGTTCAGCATGAGATCATAGTTATCCTGTCTTGAGAAGTAATCTCTCCTGAGGTATCCTGAACCCTGGTCACTTCGTCCAGTGCTGCCATCTTGGCCGGTACCTATTCCAAATTGACCCGGTACAGTACCAATGGCTTTTCTTTCTTCTTCCAGTGCTGAATAGAAATCAGTAGCAGCACGACCGAACAACTCTAACCAATCGGTCAGTTTATAATTTACAGTCATATAGCCAATGAATCGGTCCCTGGAGTCAGTTTCATAATTCTCGTAAGCCATCCAGTAAGGATTATCCCAATATATTGGTTGCTCATCCGAAGGGTCAGCCCAGTTCCAGGTTATATTTCTTTTAGTAGTAAAATAGGCAGCCTTCAACTCCTGGACATCCACGTTTGTTTCGAACCACTGGCGCCATGAACCCATGTAGTTATCATTATAACCGGTACCGTTCCTGCCCTTGCCGTCGGTCTGGATGAAGTTGGCAGAACCGGAAACCGTGAGCCGGTTATCTACTTTCCAGGTACCATTCATTAAAAGGTTATTCTTTTTCAATGAGCTGTTGGGCACAATGCCGTCATCCTTATAATTGGTGTATGATAGCCTGTAATTGCCTTTATCAAAACTATTTTCAATAGCTACAGTATTCGTATAAGTCTGTGATTTGTTGAAGAAAGTGATGGGTCCGTTCTTGGCTGCAACCCAGGGGGTAGCTTTCTGATAATTGGGGGATTGAGGATCTACGGCATCCCACTGATAAACCATCAGGCTAGGATCAAACTTTGCACCATAGGAAGCATCCTCGGAAGTTGTAACCCATTGTTCAAAGACTCCGTCACCATTGGGAGCAGGCACCAGATCACGCATATACCAGTACCCGCCCGGACCATCATAATATGATCCATAACCTGCACCATACTTATTCTGGTACTTTGGGAAAGTGCTTTTGTCAACAGTTCCCAGTGTAAAATTTGAATTAATGGTAATACCAATACCGTTCTTTTTCTGATTTCCCTTTTTGGTTGTGATCATGATCACACCGGTTGCGGCTCTTGAACCATACAAGGCAGTAGCAGCTGCACCTTTTAAAACATTAATGGATTCAATATCGTCAGGATTTATATCGGAGGCTGTATTACCATAGTCATAGCCTGATCCGTCCTGTGATTGACTAACCGTATTGGTGACCCTGTTACTAACAGGTACACCGTCAATAACAAATAATGCCTGGTTGTTACCGGTTAGAGATGAAGCACCACGTACCTAAATGTTTGTTGATCCCCCAAAATTGGTATTACGGGTGATCACAACCCCGGCAACTTTTCCTGATAATGAATTAAGGAAGTTATCAGATTTTACCGTGGAAACTGCCTCACCCTTCACCTCCTGTGTGGCGTATCCCAGTGATTTCTTTGTACGGGAAATACCGAGAGCTGTAACAACAACTTCACTTAAACCCAGAATTTCGGGTTCCATTGTAACATTAATTACTTTACGGCTTCCAATTTCAATCTCCTGTTTTTTCATCCCGATATAGGACAAAACGAGTGTAGTGGCATTCTGTGGCGCTGTAACCGAAAATTTTCCATTCACATCCGTTATAGCACCAATAGTGGTACCTTTAACAGTTACAGTTACACCAGGAATAGCACCTTCCCCCTGAACTGAAGACGTAACCGTACCTGTAATAACTATTGTCTGTGCCATTAAAGTGTAGCCACTTACAAACACAAACAAAAAAATCAGCAGAAATAGTTTCTTCATACGAATTAGTTTTAGGTTTTAATTTAACATGGCTAAATTAATTTTAATATTTAAGTTTTTTATAAAGTATCCAATTATTTTTACTGCTGACCGACTAAAAGTAGGAAATTCTTCGCTTCGCTCAGAATGACAAGCATTTAGAGATTTAAAAAGTAGGATGGGGTGGATGGAGGCTGTGCCTCCATCCACCCCATCCTCAAATACACAAGTATCTGTCATTCTGAGCGAAATGAAGTGAAGCGAAGAATCTCCTACTAATTTCATAAATTATCCGTTTAATACTGAAAATTTTATAAAATATGATTTTTATCATACGTAGCATGTCTATTCAAGAATTATTACACCACTTTTTACAACATTTTAATGAGCAGAAAATTATTAGAATTAACAAAAAATAGTGAATTTTAAGTTTTAAATTTCTTGTTTGCTTACTTCATCTTATAGTGAAATTTAAAATAATAAATATGAAACGACATAACATTCTCCCCATCAGAAAAATGATAATCTCTGTAATTATCATCTTTTGCGAAGTCACAAAGCTGACAGCGCAAACCGACTCTTTGATTAAGCGTTCCCAATTCCTGTTCCCCGATTTTAGCATGAGTGTTGTGAAGTTGAAAACCGGTGAAACTATTATTGCAAATATGAACTACAATACAATAACCCAGAAGATGACCTTTTCGCAGAATGGCGCACTCACGGACCTGAATAAACCAGAGGCTGTTGATACCATATTACTTCAAAATAAAAAATTCATATTCTATAAAAATGCATTTCTTGAAATTCTGGTAAATGCAAGGGTATCGCTTTATATTCAACACAAAAATGATTTCAAATCCAGTGGCCGGCCAGGTGCTTATGGCACTACATCCCACACTCTTGGTCCGACGTCTGTCTCGACATTATACAGTGAGAATAAGGCATATGATTTAAATGTGCCGGAAAATTTCAGTGTTGTTCCATCTCCTTTTTACTGGGTAAGGATTAACAATGTAATGCACAGGATCGACTCTGAACGGCAATTCTTAAAGCTTTTCCCAAAAAATGGTGAGGAAATAAAACAATTCATCAATAAATCTGACATCAATATAAAGAAACAGGAAGATCTGCTAAGGCTTGTAAAGTACTGCAACGATTTGATCGGATAAGTTTTTGTAAACGGTAAATAACAAT
>PLNF01000004.1 GCA_003141715.1 Bacteroidales bacterium
CCGTGACAATTTTGTGACTAAAGAACCAGGACGGGTAACCGGCGGGTTGACGCCGCCAACGCTTCCTGCCCATACCAGCGCACCGTTAGCACAAATACGAAAAAACTGACTTTGAATTGGCCACCCGCCGTTATTTATTTGGTTTCATCATGATAAGATACATCTTCAATCTCTACCGGGACTTAGCCTTTGCTCAGCTGGTTTCAATAAAATCATATCATGACAAGATCGTTTCTCATCCCATGATAGTTTTCGTTCCCGGCCAATCTTTGAATCTGACTGCAAAAACCGTACTTGTGCTAACGGCATTTATTTTAATTTTGTAAAACCATATTAATATCAGATTATCAATATAATGAATACAGTGATAGCATATTGTGGCTTGACATGTGATAGTTGCCCAATTCATTTGGCAACACTTGAAAAAGATAAATCTCATCAAACGAAAATGAGAGTTGAGATTGCAGATCAATGTACAAAACTCTATGGAATGAATCTCCAACCGAAGGATATCACAGACTGCGACGGATGCAAAGCTAATACCGGAAGGCTGTTTTCAGGATGCTTCAACTGTGAGATTAGGAAATGTGCTATCCTGAAAAACATGATAAATTGTGCATATTGTAGTGATTATGCATGTGATAAACTCGAAAAGCACTTTGCTATAGATCCTGATGCTCGAAATAGATTAGAAGAAATTCGTAAGAAAAATTAGTATCAAGACGATAAATAATGTACTTGTGCTAACACGGACAATAAAGGTAAGTTGTTTGTCATACTTTTTGCTTTTGCTCCTGCACCCAAGACAGATTCGTAATAACTTGTACCGCGATCGCGCCAGTGCCCGCCACCAACTTTGTAACCGGGGATAAATTCGCGGCTCCGATCAACCTTATACCGCGACACTCGTAATGCTCAATAAAATTTGTACCATGACGGCAAAAAGTGCGCCATACCCTCCTTGCACCGTGACATTTTCGCGGCTAAAGTACCAGGATCCTGCCCGGTGCTGTCGTCGGGTAACACAACCTCCCTTTATTGCCGGGCCGTTAGCAGCAATAATCTGGACATCAACGTGATAAAGAACCCCACTTACCGGCTTGCCCCGACGCTGCTTGCATATGGCAATTCACGGTTTTGTATTTTTAAATTTACAAAACCGGCCCATGAACACCATCTGCAAGCCCCCTTCGCTAGGGCAAGCCTTAACTCCTGTGTGACATGACAGATTCTTCTTTTTTATTTTACTTTTACTGCTGCTAACAGGACAAAAAAAGAATAATCACAACTGGAGAAAAAATATAATTACTGTAGCTAATAACAAGTTATAGCCAATCATTGACACTTCAACATGATTATCAATCAGAAAAAAATAGTGATACATTAAAATAATCTCAAAATGAGCTTAAAATCAAAAACCTGTGAATGGAATGGTTGTGAAGTATCAGAAGTCTTGCGTGAAATTGAAAATATTTCAGTTTGTAAATTCCATGAAGATGGGGGTATTTTTGGAACTGGTGATCTGTTTGAACAATATGCAATTATCGAAGAAGACTTTGTAAACATTATTAAGTATATACCATTGGAGAAAGAGAATTTTGATATCTATTCTCCTAGATTATCCGATATTCTAATTAGATGTTGTGTTTCCATAGAAATATTTTTTAGAGAGTGGTTAAATCATTATTCATTTTCAAAAAATGAAAAAATTAGAGAACTAAGGGATAAACGAAGATTAACAATAAATGACTTTTATATTGCATTTTCAGACTCATTAAAAGACTCTAATGTTTATATTCGACAATTAAATAGTGATCTTTATCCATTTAAGGAGTGGACGGAAAATAGTGCTCCAAAGTGGTGGGATTCTTATAATAAGATTAAACATAATAAGACGGAGAAACATAATAATGCAAATCTTGAATCAGCATTGAATGCATTAGCTGGACTGTTCTTATTACATTGTGAACAAATCGATTCCTTACGATACTTATACAAATACAGTAGTACGAGTTTGATTACAATACAGTGGGTTAGATTAAAATATATTAAATCCCCTTTAGAATCGAAACGCTACTTATTTCTCTACAAAATAAGACAAACTTCTCCAGCACATCATATCCGTTGATAATAAAAAGTTATGATAAGCTATAACACTTTCAATAAAGTAAATAGGTTTGTCACGGTTTTTTGCAAACCGTTTCTAAATCTCAATACCAGAGATTCAACTGACGATATATCTGAATCGCTGCAGTGCTGTCAATAAAACATCACTACTAAGAGACATTACCAACATATTATCAAATTTGTACCGCGACACACAAATGGTTAATGAGCATTAAACCTGAACAGTAATATCTGCTCCATACAAAACAATTACAGCTGCTAACACGGATGGTATGGGTAATTGCCTTCGGCAGCCCGGACAACTCCGTAATCGATCCCAAAGTCTATGAGAGCGAGTTTAAGACCACTTATCAAACTTCCAGTACCGTGACTACTCCTGCTGCCGAGACTAAGTCAATAGGGCTGCCGGCCGACACACAGCTGTCATGGTTTTTGCATCGCCATCAGGACAATTCTATCGTGATGTGACAAATTCGTACCATCTACCGGGATTCAGCCATCTGGACAACTTTATCGTGACACGTAACTTTTCGTCCATCTACCGGGACTTTGCAAAAACACATGCCAACCCTGACACAGACGGCAACTTCCCATACCACCGGGCCGTTATGTGGCATAGCGCCTGCGGCCAAGACAGGGTCTATCTTTGAGAATTTGTCATGACACCGAAATTTCGTCCGTTTACCATGATTAAGCCGCCTAGACTATTTTTTCATGACGGGACAATTTCGTACCTTTTAGCTGGATTTTAAAAGAGCTACGCCACATAACGGCATAAGAATAAATTATCACAACCATGAAAAAATATTTAAGTAACGACTTTGATCTTACCGAGTATGTAAATGTATCTGATGAGTGTTCTATTTGGTCGGCTCCATTCGGGCTTAAACTGCTAGACTATATTGATTATAAACAAAATATCTCTGCTCTCGATATTGGATTTGGAACAGGATTTCCTTTGACTGAGATTGCACTCAGACTTGGAGAAAGTTCAACTGTTTATGGAATTGATCCATGGTCAGATGCAATTGCAAGAGCCAAGAAAAAGATTGAATATTATCGTGTAACAAATATTAAAATCTTTGAG
>PLNF01000013.1 GCA_003141715.1 Bacteroidales bacterium
AGGTAACCTGGCAATCCACTCTTCATAATGCCAAAAAACGGTACTGCCATAAAAACAGAAATTGCAAGGGCGGCAGTAGTGGACAGTGAACCGGTAGGTGCTTCATACCATGGTAAAATGATACAAATATTAGCAGTTCCGATAAATAAAAACAAAGTGCCAATGAAACCAATATATTCTTCAGGATGATTTAACCCGACTTCTTTAATTTGGTCGTTCATAAAAGTTATCAGCATTTCCAGAATGCACTGCCAGCGCGAAATATGAACGCCTGTTTTAAGTTTCCGTGTTATTAGTACAGAAAAACCTACCAGTAAAAGAATTATTGCCCAGGTAGTAACAATAGTCAGATTGATGGTAATAAAACCATGATGCCAAAAAATAGTTTCGTCCGGACTAAGTTTCATGACTGACCTCTTTTTGTAACAGAACTTGCTTTTCCTTATTCGATTTTGTAAAGTGTATGACGGTATAACGAGCTATTATAAAGCCGGCCACACAGATAAGGAGTCTTTGCCAACTGCCGGAAGATATATAATAAAATCCTATCAACGTGATACTTACACGTAAGATGAAACTACCCAAAAACAATAATGCAGGTATTTTTGAGGTAACTAACTTTCTTACAGTAAACCAAAGACCTCCGAAGAATATAGTTCCCAGTAATAATCCTACAATAAATGCCAAAATCTTATACACAATTTCATTCATCTTTTTCGTCTTTTTGGTTCATCTCTTTATGTTCTTTCGTTATCCAGTGCCATGCAATCAGGCAGCCTGCTAATAATCCTAGTATCAGGCAGGTCAGAGTCCATGAAAATGATTCGGGATGCTTTTTATCCAGCCATATCCCCAATGCCGCTCCGAGTAAAGTAGGAACTGCAACCGTCCAACCTATAATTCCAAACATTCCCAATCCAAACCAAACGCTTCTCTTACTTTCACCCAGAGCTTTCAGTTTGCGATTTGCTTTTTCTCCAACCTCATTAGCAAAATAATTTGTGTCTTTTTTTTCTGTTGGTTTCATTTTTATTCTTTGCGAAATTTTATCATATTGTAAATGAATCCGCTTTCCATTTTTGCTGTCACAGAACGAACGTTTTTTTCGTTTTCATCCAAATCCTTAAACTCCTTTTCTACAGATTCATGCAGCTTATCAAGATCTGATCCCCCAATTGCATTGCGAACAGATACCAGTACCTGAGTACCTGCTTTAACCAGGACGCCCTTATCCACAGCTAAATAATGAACGCTTTTTGAGTCCGTTTCATAAGTAAAAATACCAGGGACTAATGCTGCTACACAATCGAGTCTTTGCGGTAATAAGCCAAAGAAACCTTCACTTGTTTCTGCAACAATACTATTGACATTTTTAATATCTGCGAATATCCTGAATGGCAGAAGAATCTTTAGATTCATTGCTATTTTATCCATCTCTATTTGGTTTTCTTTTCTTTTCCTGATTTCACCTTATTTACAGAATCGGACCTATTTTTTTTAGCCTTTTTGTTTCCTTTAATTGAAGATCCGGATTTATTTTTATCAGGATCTTTGTTTTCTTTTGCTGCAGAATCTGATTTATTTTTATCAGTATTTTTATTTGCTTTATTTTTGGCTTCATCTATTGAGCCTATCATATAAAAGTCGCTCTCCGGGAAATCCTTAAACTCATCCGAAAGAATGCGTTCACAACCGCTAAGAGCATCGTCTAGATTTACTTCCTTTCCTTTCATTCCACTGAATTGTTCGGTGGCGAAAAAGGGCTGGGTGAGAAAACGTTCCATACGCCTGGCCCGGTTTACTACATTGCGGTCGTCAATAGATAGCTGTTCCAGTCCAAGCATGGCAATAATATCCTTAAGTTCTTCGTATTGGGCAAGTGTATGCCTTATTTCCTGTGCAAGAGCATAATGTCTTTCGCCAATTATTGAAGGTGTAGCCATTTTAGAATTGGATTGCAACAAATCAATGGCAGGATAAAGGCCCTCACTTGCTTTTTTCCTTGAGAGAACAATGGATGCAGAAAGATGCGAAAATGTATGAACTGCAGCCGGATCAGTTAAATCGTCAGCAGGCACATAAACAGCCTGAATAGAGGTTATGGCTCCTGTATCGGTATTGGCGATCCGCTCCTCCAATTGGGATAATTCCGTTCCCATTGTTGGCTGGTAACCCAAACGTGAAGGCATTTGTCCCATTAAACCTGATACCTCCATCCCCGCCTGGATAAAGCGGAAAATATTATCAATTAGCAATAATACATCACGGTGTTGGTCATCACGAAAATATTCTGCCATTGTCAAGGCTGCATGACCAACGCGAAAGCGAGCACCGGGCGGTTCATTCATTTGGCCGAACATCATCACCATATTCTTCAATACCCCCGCTTCTTTCATATCATGATAGAGTTCATGTCCTTCACGACAGCGTTCCCCTATGCCACAAAACATGCTGACACCTTTGTTATGTCCAACCATATTGTGGATCATCTCGGTAAGCAAAACTGTCTTGCCTACACCTGCTCCTCCAAATAAACCGGCTTTTCCTCCACGTTCTAATGGTATAAGAACATCGATGGCTTTAATGCCAGTAACAAAAACCTCGGATTTTGTTGATCGTTTTGCTAATGAAGGAGGTGATTGATGTATATTACGCCACTCCATGCCAGACAATGGTTTCTGATGATCAATAGTAGTGCCGAATACATCGAACATCCGGCCCATGATCTTTTTTCCAACCGGCACTTTAAGTTCTTTGCCATCTGTCACTACGACCATTCCTCTCGATAATCCCTGAGTAGGAGTTAATGCAATACCCCGTACACGGTGCACATCCAGCTGGGTAAGTACTTCAATGACGATCTGATTATCCTTTCCCGAGTGAAGCGATGTGTAAATAGATGGCAAATTATTTTCAAACCATACATCTACAACACTTCCCCATACAGAAACAACTTTCCCGGTATTTAAAGAATTGCTTTTATTTTTTGAAATCGTTTCCATAAAAGAAGTTACATATTCTCGTTTTTTTCATTCAAAATCAAACAAGCTTTTCTTTAATATTTCCGGGAGTAGCGGGATAAACAAATCCTGAATTTTCCGACAACAGGGTATTATCCTTATCATTGTATTCCAATTGTCTCAGAAGATGAGTTATAAGAGAGATATGAGCCGAATTTTTCTTATCTGCATTTACAACAAACCATGGAGAATACTTAAAATTGGTTCTCATTAACATCTCATTACGGGCATCGGAATAATCTTTCCAGTATTTCTGGGCTTCCTTATCAACAGGACTTATCTTCCATTGTTTAAGCGGGTCAGTTTCGCGGTCTTTCAGTCTTTTTCCCTGTTCTTTCTTACTGATATCGAGATAATATTTAAGAATTATGAAGCCTGCATGCATGAGCATCTTTTCAAATAATCCCACTTCTTTAAAAAACGATTCATATTCCTGCTCATTACAGAAACCCATCACTTTTTCCACTCCGGCCCGATTATACCAACTTCGATTAAAAAGTGCAAATTCTCCTGAAATCGGCAACTGGACAGAATAACGCTGAAAATACCATTCGCGTTCCTGCTTGTCAGAAGGTTTACCCAATGCCACAACTCTTGTTTCGCGAGGACTGAGGTGACTTATTATTCTTTTAATAGTTCCGTCTTTGCCGGCGGCATCTCTTCCTTCGAGTATTACAAGCAATTTAAGGTTGGATGAAATAATTTCCTTTTGCAACTTAACCAGCTCTATGAAAAGATTATGCAATATTTCTTTTTTCTTAGCCTTCATAATGCAGAAATTTAATTATTATCATTATTCCGAGATCCATTTTTTTGCCACACCCATTTCGGCATTTTTAAATATGCGAAGTTCACATGACAGCATATGACCAAAGAATTTTGCAAACGTATTTATCATCTCGTGATCGGATACCAGAGCAATCCGGTCCCAGGCAGATAAATGTTTCATCCCCATCTTTGCATCATCAAGCATAGCGCTGAGATCAAATCCGGTAAAGTTGACTCCAAGATGATAAAGCATCCTGAGTTTTTTATTTGCTTTAAACTTCTCAGCTATTGCTGGAATTAAGACAGTTTCATAGTCCTTTCCTGTTATTTTCCCTTCTCCGGAAACGCCCAGAACGTTGTCTGGTAAATCATTGATAATTGTTAACATGATTTTAATTTGTATATATTTTTTCAAGGTAAATGTCGCTACCTTCGACTGGATAAGTGTTATATAACTATCAGAAAAAATTACATTATTCACACCTGAAATTTTATAATGAATAGACGCTCTTGAGAACTAATCAGGTTAAATATCACACGATTTTTCAATAGCTGTCACTTAAGTAATTCTCCTAAACATAACTGACCTTTGTCATGTTCGTACTTCCGTGAAGTTTAAGGGGAGTACTGCCAACATGAATCACCCTGTCTCCTTCTTTCAATAGTTTTTCCGCCTTCAGTATTTCTATTGATTCATGAATTGCCATATCTAAATTATCGTACGTGCTTAAATATAAAGGTTGAATCCCCCAGACTATGGAAATTTTATTCAGAAGCTTTTCGCACAAAAGACAAGCCCAGCCAGTCAACATCATGTTCCAGTGCAAAAAAAGCATTTGAAATGTCTGTTTCAGAAAGACATGCAGAGAAACTTTTGTATCAGGCAGGTTTACACCTTTGTTTGAAGTAAGCGGGCCGCCATAAATAACCTTTGCTTTGACAGCATCATTTTTATTTGTTTCTGTCACTTCCAGCTTTATTTTCCCATCGTCAATAAGTATTATTTCAACTGGATTAACATCTTTTGGAAACTCCTGATAACTCATATAAAGATGGTCCCTGGTGCCCAAACATTTTTCAGTAACAAAAGTTATGATATCACCTTCTTCCAGATTGAGAAGGTCGTTTTCAACTTCACCCACTCTGAGTTTTGGCCCCTGCAAGTCAGCAAGTATAGAAACATTAGTTCCCAATTCCAGGTTTAAGTCTTTAATAATATTTATCAGTTTCAGATGTTCATCCTGTGTCGAATGAGAAAAATTCAGTCTGAATACATCGACACCCTTATTAATCATTTTATGTATAATATCTTTACTGTCTGATGCAGGACCTAATGTAGCGATCACTTTCGTACGTGAATGTTTTTGCCTCATTTCTGGTTATTTATTTATCTACAGAATCAAATTCAGATTTAGCCATTGGAGGATCGGGAAGGTCCCCGGGCATTTTTTTGAATAAACCTTTTCTGTCTTTATGATTTTTTTTAATCAGAAAGATTATTAAGGCAATAGAAGCTAAAACAAATATTATCATGATAACCAAATTCTTTTCCATAGCGTCATTTTTCTAAAAGTCAGCACCTTTGACTTAATTAGTATTACATTTTTTTTGAAAAAAGTTATATCATTTACACATTTTCCAAATGATTATACTTTATATCCTTCATTACACCTTTGCGTCCGGATTGTCCGCGATTCCTTCGGATGGCAAAATATCCGGCAAATCAAGACGTGCAGCGCCAATTCTGTTGTCAGCCATACCATAATAAACATCGAAGCGGTCCAGTAAACCAAGATCGTCACGCCGGTCGATACCGGTAGGGAACACTACATTTGAAATAGTGCCCTGACGTTCTTGTTTTAGTTCTGGTTTCAATACCGGTTCTACTGAGCGATAGTGTATCACTTGCGGATGATCCTTTGATAACATCATAACACCAGCCGAATAGCATAAATGTTTCCCCTCTTTTCCCTGATCAGGCATTTCACTCACTCCGTGGTAAAGGATAAGCCAACCATGCCTGGTAAGTACTGGCGGAGTTCCGCCGCCAATTTTTAGCCTTTCCCATGGTGACACAGGTGTCGCAAGCCGGTAATGTGAATTAAATAAGCCGATGTGATCAGATTCAATACCATTTAAAGGCATCGGGCAGTAAGAAATCCAGATGCTTTCATGATCGAGGTCCACTTCCCTCGTCTTGGACTGGAGGACAGTTTCTTCCGGTCTGGTACCCTGAAAAAGAGGTCGGTGAAGGATAGCCAACTGCATTTTCCCTGCATGATTAGGAATGGCAACAGGGAAGAGGCTTGCATCCTTATTGTCCACATGAACGAAATCGATGCCATCATATGGTTCGAAGGTTACCAATCCAAGCCGCTTCCAGTGAAACAAATCAGCCGATACTGCCACGGCAATCCGCGGTCCTTTTGGAGAAAGTGCCGTATAAGTCATCATATAGCGTTGTAGTGGCTCTATATAAGTGATACGAGCATCTTCACAACCACCGCTGCCGTCTGAACGTAGCTCATAATCAGCTTCAGGTTCGAGAGCAATGCCAAGCCGCTCAACCCCAAACGGATCACCATTATCATTAAAAAGAACTCTGGCAATGCCGATGCGCGAAAAATTGCCCTTTGCGACTAACCGTGGAAACAGGTAGAGCTTACCATCCGGACCACGGGCAGCAGCCGGATTCAGGACACCTTCTATCTCTTGAGGATTACCTGATTCAGGCTCCATTATCTGTCCAAGACGCTTAAGCTTAATTTCACTCATGAATTCTCCTCCTTGTTAAGCTTTATGCTATTATCGTTTCCCAGACAAGCTATAATAGTTTCAATCACTCGTTTCGACTCAGTTGGGTTTTTGACCCTGATTGAAACAACACCTGCTTCTTCTGCAGGATAATCGTTACCTCCCGGAAACAAGGCGTCACCTACGAAAATCATTTCGTTAATTGCAATGCCAAGAGTATCACGAAGTTTTCTTATTCCATATGCTTTGTCAATGTCAGGTTTAGTGACGTCAATGGATGTTTCGCCACCCAATCGAACAGAAAATCCGGGAATTAATTTGTCAAGAATTACTTTGATCTTCTTGCGTTTGGTGAAATCTGGATCCCATTTTTCTTTTTCTTCATTTGGAGCTTCCTGTCCTAAAGCTGAAAATGTTATCTGGCTCCCGCGGTCTTCAATTTCCTCTCCCCATAGCTTTTTAATCTTGAATCCAGATGCTTCGAGTGCCTTTTTAAGTGAACTGATAATTTTCTTTTTTTCTTCTGCAGTGAAATCTTCAGAATAAATCTTTTTCCAATCCGTTCCATATTGGTAGAACTTTGTACCGCAGGTAGGAAGGATTGACAGGTTCTCCAGGCTTTTATCATGGGGAAGGCCGGAAAGCACTTGTTTTTCGAACTGCAGCCAATCTCCTCCCGAAATCACTGCCACTTTGACTATGCTGAGAAGGTCATGGATCAGGGCAGACATTTCAGTATCAAGTGATGACTTACTTTCTGCAAGTGTACCGTCAAGATCAAGAACTATTAGTTTTTTCATATTCTATTCCGGCAGTTCAATTTCCAATAATGTCACTGCACATTGCGGTTTAAAAGTACAAACTCCGACCACGGCAGGTAAAAGAAAAATATCTCCTTTTCCAATAGTATAAATTGTGTCATTATGTTCGATCTGCCCTATACCCTCAGTGCATATCAGCACTCGTGGCACACCTATTTCACCGACAGTAAACGGTGATTCCCCGCGAAGCCGCCACAAGTGGAAATGTTCACAATAAAAAAACAGCTCACGTCTCACAGGTATTATTCCTTCAACTAACGGCACCACCGGTTGTATCGCACCTTGTGCAAAATCAATGCATGTAATCGCCTCATCGACCTGGAGTGCTCTGTGGTTCCCTGTCTTAGAATCAATATGATCCCAATCATATAGTCGAAACGTCACATCGCTGTTTTGTTGAACCTCAAAGACCACAACATCTCCACCAAGGGAATGAACCGTTCCTGCAGGAATAAAAACGCCATCTCCGGGTTTTGGAGTGAAGTAAGCTAAATGATCAGTAACTGCACCGTTTTTTAAAGACTGTTGCAGATTGTCAGAAGTTGTACCAGGTTTGAGTCCAGCATAAATGCGACTGTCTGGTCCAGCCTCCAGCACAACCCATGCTTCGGTCTTGCCATGTTCTCCAGCCGGTAGATAGTTACTTTGAAGATCTGATGGGTGCACCTGTACAGATAGCATTTCATGCACATCGAGAAACTTAAGCAACAAAGGGAACCTTTTGAAGCGCCAGGCAAGTTTGCCAAGTAATTGCTCTTGCTCATTCTCCATCAATTGGCTTATAGTATGTCCTTTGAGTGGCCCATAAGATACGAGACTCTGATGATCATCACGGTCGCTGAGTATCCATGCTTCACCTATTGGACCATCGCCTGGCAGAGGTGCAGTGAGCAGATCAGCCAAGTGTCTGCCTCCCCAGAGCCGATACTGATAGATGGGTTCGAATTGAAGAGGATACAGAACTGTTTGACTCCAGGAACTTTTTTTTGTTTTCGTGTTCATTTCTTTTCTAGTTCAACAATGTATTTGCCTTGTCGGGCAGCCCGGTTACAAATTGCCCGATGATATAATGCCTGTTGGGCTGCTGACACATTGGTCTCTTCTCCATGCCAGATCTCCAGAGCTGGTTGCTGTATCGCACGGGCAAACGAAAATGCTAATGCCCAGGGCAATCGCGACTTGAATCTAGCATTCATGGCATTCAATCGGGCAGAGGCCAATTCACCGGATTGACCCCCCGACAAAAAGGCAATCCCCGGAACCGCAGCAGGGACAGCTCGCAGGAGACACTCCACAGTGATGTCAGCTACCTCATCCATTGATTCCTGTTTGGGACAGGTCAATCCCGGAAGTACCATATTAGGTTTCAGGATCATTCCTTCAAGTGTCACTCGTTGTTTATAAAGCTGCCTGAAAACTGTCCTAAGGACTTCCTCCGATACTTCAAAACACTGTTCCATGGAATGATTGCCATCCATGAGTACCTCAGGCTCAACGATCGGGACAAATCCAGCTTCCTGACATAAGGCAGCATAACGAGCCAATGCATGGGCATTAGCCTCTATACAACCACGGCTGGGAATACCCTTCCCTATGGCGATCACTGCACGCCACTTGGCAAAACGGGCGCCCATTTGAAAATATTCCCGGAGGCGTTCGCGTAATCCATCCAGACCCTCGGTTATTTTTTCTCCAGGGTGACCAGCCATATCTTTTGCGCCAACATCAACTTTAATTCCCGGAACGATTCCCATATCGGTGATGGCTTTAATAAATAAAGTTCCGTCTTTTTTCTTCTGCCTGATCGTTTCGTCGTAGAGGATAAGACCACTAATACATTCACCAAGACCAGGTGTTGTTATAATCATTTCCCGATAGGAACGCCGGAACTCCTCTGTTTGAGGAATCCCTGCCGCTGCAAATCTTTTATTGCAGGTTGGATTACTTTCATCAATTGCCAGCAGACCTTTGTCGTCGGCTACCAGTGACTTTGCAGTTATTATAATCTCTTTTAAATTCATCTTTTGTACCTCCCTGATTTTATCAATAATCAATCGATTGTTTTAAGTCATATCTGCTGGAAGATAAGTGAAGAAATCTTCTATTGCCATTTCATCTCTTTTTCCAAAGCCGCCACTTTCGCAAGGCGTCTTTTGAATCTTTCATCTCCCATGAAATGAGCGTTCAGAAATGTCCGGACTAAATCCCAGGATAGGGAATATCCGGTGACCTGTCCTCCCAGGCACATTACGTTCATATCGTCATCCTCCACCCCCTGATGAGCAGAGAAGTAATCCGTGATTAATGCAGCACGCACGCCATGCACTTTATTGGCTGCAACGCAAGCCCCTACTCCGCTTCCACAGATAGCCAGACCTCGTTCGACATCACCCCTCGCCACTGCTATGGCAAGAGGTACCACAAAATCCGGATAATCATCATCTATAACCAGCTCATCGGCGCCGAAGTCTTCTACCTCATAACCGGCTTCTTTAAGTGCAGCTATCAGCTGAACTTTCAATTCAAACCCACCATGGTCCGCTGCTATACCAATATGCTTTATTTCTCTTCCGCTTTCAGCGTTTTCTTTTTCTATTTTTTGTTCTGATTCCATTTCCAGTTGCGAATTTCCGGCAAATCCTCGCCGTGTTTATCAATATATTGTTTGTGTTGGATAAGCTTGTCCTGCATCATCTGTTTCAGGTAGGCCCCTTTAGTGCCAAGATTAGGCAGTCTGTCAATAACGTCCTGAACCAAATGGAAACGGTCAAGTTTGTTTTGCACCCTGATGTCAAATGCCGTGGTAATGGTGCCCTCTTCAACGTAACCCCGAACATGTATATTCCTGTTGGTGCGGCGGTAGGTCAACCGATGAACCAGCCATGGGTATCCATGGAAACCAAAAATTATGTGTTTGTCTTTCGTAAAGAGCGAATCGAAATCCGTTTCATTAAGACCGTGCGGGTGCTCACTGGCCGACTGAAGCTTCATCAAATCGACTACATTTATTACTCTGATTTTAAGATCAGGCAGATATTGATGTAAAATAGTAACGGCGGCCAGTATTTCTAAAGTGGGGGTGTCTCCGCAACAGGCCATTACCACATCCGGCTCGGCATCCTGATCGTTACTTGCCCATTGCCAGATACCAATTCCTTCAGTACAATGAACTACAGCCTCTTCCATTGTCAGCCACTGAGGAAGCGGATGTTTTCCTGCAACCACTACGTTGACATAATGACGGCTGCGCAGGCAATGATCAAAGACCGACAACAGACAATTGGCATCAGGAGGCAAATAAACACGCACGATATCAGCCTTTTTATTGATGACATGATCGAGAAAACCCGGATCCTGGTGTGTGAAGCCGTTGTGATCCTGCTGCCATACGTGGGAAGCGAGAAGATAGTTCAGAGAGGCGATCTTCCGTCGCCATGGCAGTTCCAAAGTTACCTTTAGCCACTTGGCATGCTGGCTGAACATTGAGTCAATGATACGAATGAAGGCTTCATAGCTATTGAAAAGTCCGTGACGCCCTGTTAAAAGATAACCCTCCAGCCAGCCTTCGCATTGGTGTTCGCTGAGCATCGAGTCAAGCACTTGTCCTGACGGTGCGAGGAATTCATCATTCTTTTCAACCCTGGCGTCCCATTGACGATTAGTAACATCAAATACTGCACCCAGGAGATTCGATTGAGTCTCATCAGGGCCAAAGACCCGGAAATTATGCTGATCATAATTTAATTTGGCCACATCCCTAAGGAACTTTCCAAGTACAAGAGTATCCTGTCCCTCAACAGCGCCAGGCGAAGGCACTTTCAAAGCGTGAAGATGAAAATCAGGCATCCGCAGATCGCGCAGGAGAATACCACCATTGGCATGTGGGTTTGCTCCCATCCGCCTGTTGCCTTCAGGTGCAAGTTCGGCCAATTCCGGTATTAGACGTCCTTTCTTATCGAACAATTCTTCTGCTTTATAACTCTTCATCCAGCTTTCAAGCAGTTTAAGATGATCGGGATGCCCGGAATCAACCAGTAGCGGTACCTGGTGCGATCTAGAAGTACCCTCAATCTGCAGTCCGTCAACAACTTTCGGTCCTGTCCAACCCTTAGGTGACCTCAGTACGATCATTGGCCACCTGGGCCTGGTTGTGTCATTATTCTTCCTTGCATTACTTTTGATCCGGCGAATATCTTCGATAGTCTTTTCCAATACACCAGCCATTATTTGATGCATCTCTTCAGGCACATCACCTTCAACAAAATATGGTGTCCAGCCGCATCCCTGCATAAATTTCTCCAGTTCTTCATGCTCGATACGTGCCAGAACGGTCGGATTATTGATCTTGTAGCCATTCAAGTGCAGAATTGGCAGTACGGCTCCGTCGGAAATTGGGTTCAGAAACTTATTCGATTGCCATGCTGTTGCCAGCGGTCCGGTTTCTGCTTCTCCATCTCCAATGACACAGGCAACTATCAGTTCGGGATTGTCAAAGGCAGCCCCGAAGGCATGACTGAGCGAGTATCCCAATTCACCACCTTCATGAATTGA
>PLNF01000016.1:0-149 GCA_003141715.1 Bacteroidales bacterium
CATTAATTTTTTGAACTGCCGAAACCGGTTCCAACTCCAGTGACCGTAAATCCATCGCATGAACGCCATTATCAACATTTTCAGATTTTAAAGACACTTCATATATGCCCTTTTTTAAATGAACCCTGGGATAATATTCAATTCGTTGA
>PLNF01000016.1:197-3263 GCA_003141715.1 Bacteroidales bacterium
GACCTCAACAAACTCAATCTGACCTTTTTCCATCGAAGCGCTGATCAGGAAAGCATTCCTGGCTGCAAGCGTAAACTGGGCATCCCACTCTTTCGGCCATGAGGGGAAAATATAATTTATCGGATCTTTGCCGGCTGAAGGAGGAACACTCTGAAGTAATGCGGCGTTAAGCGCCTGGGAAGCCAAGCCGAGTCTTTCGCATTCAATTGCTCCGGGTCCTTCGCCCAACATTAACCGGTTGGGAAATACTCCTGATCTGCAGTTGGCTTGTTCGTTAACATGCATCTGATTCGGTATTAAATATTTGACCTGGTCGCCCAAACCCAGATTGGCGGCTGCAACTGCATCTCTGGATAAGAGTCCGACATTGGTTTTCTCATTTGCACCATTCGGGTTTCTTTTTTTGTAATCAGCCAGGACCCCGTTGAAAAGTTCCTTGTTTTCAGTTCCAATAGTACATAAGTCATAAAATTCAGCCGGGATCTGTGTAACAGGAACCGGGGTAAGATTATCCAGTACTTCTTTCCAACGAAGACGCATATCTGCATCAACACCAAGAATTTCAGAAGCATGAATGGCAACAGGTATCATTGCATAAATAGCTGACAGTTCTTCCGAGGTGTCTTCGCCTCCCCATTTATCATGATTCTCAAGATTATTTATATACCGGATATGGTATTTCCCATCTTTACCTTTATACAGGTTTGGAAAATTACAATACAATTCAGCCGTCCCTTTTATCATAGGATATCCTGTATTCCTGAGCCAGTCCTTGTCCAGATAATAAGCATACCTTAACCAGTACAGATAAGCTATTTTAGCTGTAGAAGACATAACATGTAAGGTATAGGCAAATGGAGGTTTTGGAGCATAACTTGTATTTTCATTTCTTGCAATCGGACCGCCATAGGTTTTTTCAAGGAACAGCCAGTTCCACCGGCTGTTAAGACTGTTTTTATACCTTGCATAATCCTGAAACGCTTTCGAACGGTTTTCCCATGGTTTTTTCATTAAATACAAATCACGCATCTCATTAGCAATACTATCAGGAAGATCTTCCAGACCATCAAAGAAAGAAGTCTCCGGGATCCAGATTCCTTTTGTTCCCCATTGCTGAACTGCAGCTTTTGAAAAGGATTCAAAATTCCTGCTATATGTCGAAAATACTGGGTCAATAATTTCTGGTCTGTTTGTAGCTGTCAACCCATTGTAATATGTTCCCTGGTTATGCCACCAATATTGCGATCCCCACATACACATGTCACCGTTAGTGTACCATAACATTCCGCTGAATCTTGGCATATAATCTCCACGGGAGCAAGAGGCCATAATATAAAGCAAATAAGTGTAATTCTTTTCAACGTTGTCAGCAATGCTGTCAGCACTATGAAGATGGATAAAGGCTCTTGACCAGTAGTTGCTCCACCACTGACGATTGTTATCTAACAATTCGTTAAAGCTTTTTTTCTGTGCCGTATCTAATTGTTTTAATGCCAATCCGGCGACATCGACTTTAGGATCAGCACTTGCAGCGCTGGAAGTCAGTATGATGAACTTTCCTTTACCAGGCTCAGCTGACAGACGAATTGTCAATTCATTGTAAAAGGTAGCTTTGCCGGCACGGCCAACTATACCAATTGCCACAGCAGAGGCATTATAAAAATTGTCCTCTTTAAATTCCTGGATCAGAATAATTCGTCCATTCCGGATCTCAAGACGTGAAGTTGCAGTATGAGCGCCTGTTTTTACCTGAACGATGTGCTGGTTCAGGATATCATATCTGCTATTACCCAGATATGATACAACATACCTTAACATTCTGAGATCAATATTGATTGGCGATGGCGTTGTACGCTGATCGTCTATCTCAGTGGCTATCACATCCCCATCGTTCCATGCAAGAACACGTGCGTCAATGCCCTTCCCTCTAACCGTTGATAGTCCATCATAAACAGATAAATGCTGGTTGAATGCTATTCCTGTAAAAACTCCATCACCCCAATCTTCCATATTTATGTCAACGTAGCCGCAACCATTTGAATAATCTGAATGTGCTATTGGAAAACTGTTAGAGTAACAACCTATTGAAAAGACATCAACCCGGTTAATCTGAAAATGCATGGCATTTGGAGTTGTCCAGACAAGGCTCCCCATCCTTCCATTCCCGACAGGCATTCCTTCCTCACTTCTTGAGACAGGCACGTTGTAAGAAAGGTCGGCTTTAGAAACTAAACTTTTATAGTTTACTTTCATCAGTTTGCTGGTTTCCACTGCCTTTATTTGTACAATGCATGACAGTGAAAAAAGGATAATCAGGAAATTTATTTTTTTCATACTCTACTATTTAAGTTCAACCAGGTATTTATGATTGGCGATGGCAGAAAAGATCAGGCATTCACCATTGGTCTTATCAAATTCCAACGGCAAAGATTCACTTTTACCTTCTTCATGGACAATTACTTGTTTGCCTGGCCAGGGATTCATCAACCGGCATTGATTGTCACGCCGGGGTTGAATTTCAACATAATAAACTCCAAGGGAATCTTTGCAGGCAGATACCAGAAATCCGCCTCTTGCCTGAAAATTACGAAAGGCCAGTGATGTTCGAGATGATACCACCGGGAACAAATGAATCCGTCCGCTTCTGCTGTTGAGTAATGTTTCGGGATCGGCTTCCGGATTACGAAGTCCTCCCTCTATATTGTTTGACTTGTCAGGTGCCACGCCCAAAAGAATCAGCGCTTCATTAGTATTTCCTGACGGAAAAGTCTTAACAGTGCGAACCATCATATCTCTTAATTTCTGTGGAGAATCGAGGTTGATTTCGTCAGCCAGAACTGTGGGATATGAAGCAGCATCTCCGAAATGATCCCCGGGAAGGCGATTCGGTTCCACTCCGCTCACTCCTGCAAAGATAGGGCCTCCAGGTTTTTCCCATGTAGGATAGGGTACAATTTGAGAGGCAACCTGACGCCAACCCTTACTTAAAAAATCATCAACCTTAAGAAATTCTGCGGCATCAGCTGCACGCGACAAAGCCCAGCGAAACATGCATAAAGAACTGAT
>PLNF01000100.1 GCA_003141715.1 Bacteroidales bacterium
CTTCGAAGACAAGAATTCCCTCAAAGGAAAGCCTGTCGGCAAAAACTGTCGAAGCCATACTTAACCCGGATTTTGATATGCAATATTCAGCCCTGTTTGTTGTAGATCTGACTGCTGAGACGGAGGTAATAAAAACTATAACAGGCTTATAATCACTTATCTGTTGTTTAAGCCAGATCATTTCCCTGGCAATCTTCTGCGCAAAGAAAACCGGCCCTTTCAAATTTATATTCATAACCCTCTCGTAGCTTTCCTCGGTCATATCAAGAACATCATTTCGTTGGAGGGGCGCTACACCTGCATTATTAACCAAAACATCAATCCTCCCGTATCTCTCCAGTATATTGGAAACCACCTCCTTCTGACATGTTGAACAGGAAATATCCAAACCTATCGGGAAGAATTGGGCTCCTCTCTTTTCAACCTCGGGACCGAGGTTTTCCATACTCTTGCTGTCAACAGAACGGGCTATAGCTGCAATATCATACCCTTCGGCTGCTAAAGCTATTACAACCGACCTGCCGATTCCTCTGCTGGCCCCTGTAATGACAGCTACAGGTTTGTCATTCATATGTAAAGAGTATAATCAGGTTTCTCAGTAAATTCGCTTTAAAGGTAGTGATTTGCCCGACTTTGTCAACAATCGAAGTAAATATCTTCAATTTATTCTTCCCATTCTTTTTCAAACTACAGATGTAAACGGTAAATAACAATGCAAGTTTTCGGCAATTAAGAATGCGAGATTTCGTACAACATAACTTCATGTTGGGTCGCGAAAAGTGACCACCCTAAGCTTTATTTATTGTGTGGTGTCAATTTTATTCGGTATTTCATGATATAATTTTATGGTATTGATTACGAAATAATTCCACAAGCAACATTTGTTTTTAAGATTAAAAATATTAACTATGCGTATTCAAAGGAATACGCTAATCTATCAAAGTAGAATTAAAATAAAATGAAAACACTAAGCTATTTTAAAGAGTCTCTTCGTAGGAGAAAAGCCAGGAGATTTACACAGGAATATCCAGCTAAAATCAATTCATTTGATTTAAAGGATGAAGGAAAAGTAGATTTTGCTAATTGGGATAACCCTCTGATTAGTCCTTTATTAATTAATCAGGAAATGATTGATTTTTTTAAGAAGTTCATTAAAAATGGAGATTTAGTAATAGATATTGGTGCTAATATAGGAGACACTACTGTTCTTATGGCTTTAGCAGCGGGTAGTTCTGGTATCACATTAGGATTTGAACCTAATCCTTATGTTTATAAAATATTAGAAAAAAATGCTTCTCTCAATAAAGAAAAGCAAAACATTGTTCCTTTCCCTTATGCTATAACTGTTAAAGAAGAAGAATTTTATTATATATCATCAGAGGCATCGTTTGCCAATGGAGGTATTTCTCCAACAAAAAATAGTGTACATGGAAAATTCATCTACCCGGATAAAATCAAAGGGGTTAATTTGCAAGTACTTCTCGAACAGAAATATAAGGATAAGCTTAAAAATCTCTCTTTCATTAAAATTGATACAGAAGGATACGATAAAGAAATTATAAAATCAATATCCGATTTAATTGAAAGATATAAACCTGCAATAGTTGCGGAGAGTTTTAAGTATAGTACTCCCGAAGAAAAAGCAGAGTTGTATGATGTCATTAAACAACATAAATATGAAATATTCTATTTTGAAGACTTTAACATAAATGCCAGAATAATTAAACTGGAGAAAAGTAATGATATAACTAACTGGAAAAAAACCATAAATATTTATGCAGTTCCAATTAACACAAATAAGCTATATAAATAAATGTAGATGATAAATAATTTTGAAGTGAGACAAATAATAAAAAGACAAACTTACTGTATGACAAGAAAAAAAATTGCTTCCTTATTAAATTCAAAATAATTAAGACATTTTACGTTTAATTATGGAATGATCCTATAATTTTTATACTCGAACAATCTGGACCCGAAATTCTTTTCAAACCAATAAAGAAGGTAATCCTTAAGACTGAACTTAATCTTTCTTTCATCGAATTGCACGTGCCAGTTTAACCTATTCACTAAGTCCTCCATTACCTTTGGATGTGTGCCGTTGAATATGCTCACCGCATCAATTGCCGAGTAGTCGAAATTAGTGACTTTATCTAATTTCTCTTCAAGTTTTTTACCGGTAAAATAAAGAGTGTTAAAATTTATCATTTTAGATTTAACAGTATCGGGAGGCCGAACCCAACCATAATGATAAATGTACGCATCTATATGCTTAACATTAAGCTTTTGATTATCAATCCTGAAGCCCTGTGCATCCTTATAAGATCTGATACGTGTGTCATTTCTGATCACTCTGATCTCGCGACGATACCATTCTCTGCCGACTCCTACATAATCGTAAGTACCCCAGAAGTGCAAGTAGTTAAAAAGCAAACCTTCCACATCAGGTTGATCAACCCTTCGTTCCATTTCTCTCAGAATAATCGGGTGAAACTTTTCATGAACCACTTCATCAGCCTGAATGTAGAAACACCAGTCGAAATCATCAGGAATTGCATCCAAAGCCTTGTTGGTTTCCATGGCAAGAACGCGCCCTCCTTCTTTAAGGGTATCGTCCCATACAGTTTCGATTATGACTATTTTTGCGCTATCGATACTCTTAATCATGTCAATAGTGCCATCGTCAGAGTTACCAACTGCAACTACCATCTGGTCACAAAGTGGCAAGATCGATTTAATTGATTCCACGACAGGATAACTATATTTAATAGCATTCCTGACAATTGTAAAACCGCAAACTTTCATTTTCGTAACTATATATTTTGAGAATTACTTTAGCAATGAATGATAGAGTTTCATATAGGTATGGGCAATAACGTCATCCTTAAAATTATTGGCATAATCTGCACCTATGGTTATCATCTTATCCCTAAGCTCCTTACTATTAACTACATTAAGAATAGCTTCGCCAATATTTTCGGCGCTGCCAGGATCCACGTAATAACTTCCAGGCCCGGCTGCTTCAGCAAAACACCCACCTTTACTTGTAATAACGGGAGTTCTTGAAACCAATGCCTCGAGAAGTGGTAGCCCAAACCCCTCGAAAAACGAGGGATATATGAAGCATTCTGCATTTTGGTATAAGACAGGTAATTCAAGATTTGAGATACGCTCAGCAAATATTATATTATTAAGTTTATGGGTAGTAATATAGTTTAGAACATTTTTGTAGTAAAGATCGACCTTTCGGCCAATAACAACAAGCGGAATGTTGATATTTGTTATCTGAATTGCCTTAACTATACTAAGTAAATTTTTGCGTTCCTCAATGGTTCCAACATACAAAAGATATCTCTCTGGTAAGTTATATTTTTTTCTGACTTCCTGAAAGAACTCTTTGCTGTAATTATTCCAAAAATAAAGGTTACAGCCCTGATAAATCACAGATATTTTATCGGGAGATATGTTAAGGTACCTGACTAAGTCGTTTTTGGTTTGTTTACTTATAGCAACAATATGGTCAGAAACCCGACATGCCTGAATTAATTTCCTATAATAAATTTTTGCATCAACCCATTTGTAGAACTCAGGGAATCTCATGAAGATCAGATCATGAACTGTAACTATTGACTTTATTCCGGTTTTTTCGATACCGAGAGGCAATTCCTGGCTTAGTCCATGAAATAAATCTAGTTTTTGCCGCTTAATGTCGTTTATCATGTACTTTCTACGCCATAGTGGATTGATCAATTTAAAAATAGTCAAGCTCGGCTCAATCAAATTGTACTGCCCTTCATTCTCCATAACAAACCGATTTTTTGTTTTAGGTGTAAAAAGGTAATAGGAGTTTTCAGGGTGGTTTTTCGCGAGAGCAAATAAAAAGTTACGGCTGTAATTACCTAATCCGCTATAGTTAAAAAAGGCTCGTTTGGCATCAAATCCGATTGAAATTGGATTTGGTTTTTCTTCATTATTGTTGATTTGATTTGTGTTTATAATGTTGACATGATGATCTGTATCCCATTTTGATTGCTTTGCCCGGATGTAAAGCTTTCTAAGTTTTACATATTTCAGGAAACAGGAGGTAGCAAGAAGTTTGCTTATCACAAATCCATCATATCCATAAATAACCTCACCTCTTATAAAATATGTATGAAAGAACCTCCATAAGGGATTAAATAGGAGTTTTTTCGCATTAAATTTGATGCCTTGTTTAAAATATTCATTTGCCAATAGAGTTGAATACTTGTTCATCTTATCAACGCTCTCCTCATAACTAGCATACTGACAATGGAGTAAGTTTCCTTTCAGGCGCTTTACACTGTGAGGATTATCAAGGATCACTTTTTCGTGAATGTTATATCCACACCATTGAGCTTTCTCTCTATTGAAAAGACGAATTTTGCGTTCCGGGAATAAGTTATTGTGATAAATCAGCCTGCCAGAATATCTATTTAACCTTCTAAATTTATAGCCATCATATTTAAAATCTTGCTTTATTGCAAGAATAGATTTTTCTAGTCTGGGAGAAATCTCCTCATCAGCATCAAGAGATAGTACATAATCGAAAGAAGCTTGTGTCAATGCAAAATTTTTCTGATCTCTATATCCCTTAAAAGGATGTTCGATGTATCGAACCCCAAGCGTTTTGCAAATTTCCGGTGTTTTATCAGTAGAAAGTGAATCGACAACAACAATCTCATCTGCTACTTCTGCAAGCGATCTAATACATTTCTCAATATATTTTTCTTCGTTAAAAGTTATTATTACAGCTGATATCTTAGACATAAAGACAATTTTGTAAGGTTCAAAGGTATTTATTTTGTTATATCACCGCAAACCAAAATTATGACTAAAGGAGCTATCATAAAGGAATCTGAACGTTGGATCATCTAAATAACGTATTTTTCTAAAAATGGTGCTTGTTGCTTGCTCAAATTTACATACTTACAATGTCATTGTGAGCTCGACGAAGGAGAGCGTGGTAATCTTTTTATCTTATTACCCCTCTTCCGCATTCTCCTCTTCTCCCTTTCCCCTAATCTCCCCTTTGCCCTTCGAAGCTTCAGCGAAGGAAGACTCTTCTTCCATCCACTCATAAACAGGCTTTTGCGGACCTTGATTCCTGAACCATACTGACAGAACGACACCCGAAAAGAATCCCAGCATATGCGACTCCCAGGAAACATTTTTATATACTCCGGGAAACAGTCCCCACACCATTGATCCGTAAAGGAATACGATAAGCAGCGATAATGCAATGAGTCTGAAATATCTGCGTATTATACCGCTGAAAAAGAGAAATGATGCCAGTCCATAAACAAGTCCGCTAGCTCCTATATGCCATGCAGCCCTTCCTGCAACCCAGACCAGCAATCCGGTAAGAAAATATGTCCAGATAAAGACTTTTAATGCTACCTCCGAATAAAAATAAAAAAGTGCTATTGAAAGAAAAAACAGTGGTATTGAATTATTGAATAAATGTGTAAAGTCGGCATGAATAAAAGGAGAAAATAAAATCCCTGACAATCCCTGTGCTGTCAGGGGATAAATACCAAGACGTGAGAGATCTATTTCAAAGAGTACTTCAATAATCTTCACCAACCACATCAAAAACACAAATATCCCCGGAATAATCATACTCAGAAGAAGTTTCTTCCTGTAAAAGGCACCTTCTTTCTCAATATCTGAACTGTGTTTTGACATGGCTAATTCTGGTGCTAGGTACTTGGTTCTCTCCCCGGAAACACAATCCCCGCAGCCTGCCTTATTCTGTCGAGTGTACTCATCAGGTTAAGGCTGAATGAATGAGGAACAACGTCGCTCTGAAGTTTTCCGTCATCTAGGCATTTCATAACTTCCATTGCTTCGAACTGGTAACCCATCCCATCAGGCAGAAGTGAATATTCCTTATTTTCTTTACCATTCAAAGCAACGTTGAGCCGTTGTGACATATCGCGTCCGCGTGAGAATAGAAGATTCCCGTTTTCGCAGAGTATATCACATCCGATCCCGCCTGCTGTGCGGAATGAGCTGTAAATGGTTGCCATGCGACCATCGTCATAACTGAATATAATGTTTATAGAATCCTCCGATCCTGTCTCTGTAAATGAAGCTTTTGCGATTACCTCCGAAGGAACTCCCATAAAATACAGAGCATCAATTACAGGATATATTCCAATATCAAGAAGTGAACCACCACCTAGTTCCAGGTTGAACTTCCGATCGGCTGGATTATAAGGGGCCTGGAATGAAAACCGGGCATTCAAATGAATTATCTTACCCGGTTCACCTCCAAGCAGAATTTCTTTTGTTTTCCTGTAAATTGGCTGGAAAGGAGGCCAAAGCGCTTCCATCAGAAACACTTTCTGCTTTTCAGCTTCACTGATCATAGCTTTTACTTCCATGCTGTTTAAAGCAAATGCTTTTTCACAGATAACTGCTTTCTTATTCTTCAAACATAACAAAGTATGCTCAAAATGATGAGAATGCGGAGATGCAATATAAATCACATCGACTTCTCCATCATTTGCCAGTTCTTCATAACTGCCATAGTATTTCTTAAACCCAAAGTCTTCCGCGAACTGTTTTGCCCGTTTCAGGTCACGTGATCCAACCGCGTATAATTCAACATTTTCCAGTAATTTAAGTCCACTGGTAAATTTTGCAGACATTTTCCCGGGAGCAAGAATACCCCATTTGTATTTCTTTTTCATACGTGAAAATATTTTGATAAATATAGGAATTTGTTGGGTAATATGAGCTGATCAATGCGCCAGCGTTATGAAAATCATGCAATTCTTAGCACCCCCTTTTTATTCCCCCCAAGAGGGGAAAAATTCTTATTTTTCTAGAATAATTTACCTAAATATCAGAATATTATCTCCCCCCTGGGGGAGATGTCAGCGAAGCTGACAGAGGGGTTTTTGTCCTCGATTCAGAACCCCCTGGGGAGATGTCAGCGAAGCTGACAGAGGGGTTTTTGTCCTCGATTCAGAACCCCCTGGGGGAGATGTCAGCGAAGCTGACAGAGGGGTTTTACTCGGCGATAGGGACCCCCTTGTGTTCCCCCTTAAAGGGGGAAAAAAACTGTCTTTTAAACCTGTTTTTTCTCTCCCCGCGGGGGAGATGCCGCGCAGCGGCAGAGGGGTCTATATCCCAAAAATAAAAGTCAATAAATGAAACCTCAATAAAATTCAAAAAATATTGAACTTTTATCTTTCTGACTATCTGTCACTTAAAAAATATTTTATAAAATAATTGAATTATTTTAGTACTATGTATTGCATAGTATATATTTTTATATATATCTTTGCATTGTCATGTTACATGTATTAAACAGTAGTAAAAAATTAAAAGCACCATGAAAATCACAGTTAGCATTAATCTCGGCGGATACTCTTTCAACATCGACGAAGACGCCTATGCCGAATTAAAAAGGTACCTCAGGAATCTCGAACTTCATTTTGCCGGAGAAGAAAGTTCCTCTGAGATCCTTTCTGATATAGAGACCCGGATGGCAGAACTGTTCCGGACAAAACTTACCAACTATAAACAGGTAATAAACATTGAGGATGTCCACCAGGTCATAACGGTCTTAGGAACTCCCGAAGATATTTCCGACACCGAAGGACCAACAGCACGCGATAAGTTTTCATCTCCCGGGTATCACAGGATATACCGCGATACTGACCATAGAGTTATTGGCGGGGTCTGTGCAGGAATAGCAGCCTACTGGGATATTGAACTCTGGCTTGTCAGGTTGATCTTCTTTGTACTTGCAATGATGGGAGTCGGTATTCTGATTTATCTCATTTTGTATATCGTTCTTCCCGAGGCAAAGACCACTGCCGAGAAAATTGCAATGAAAGGGAATCCTGTCAATATCCACAACATAAAAGATTCTGTAAAACAAGAATTTGATAATGTCAGAAAGAACATGAAGCTCTGACAGGTAGTTGATCATAAAATATTCGAAGTGTAAACTTTAAAAAAATTGTATCATGGATTTAGAAAATAATAAAGCTCAAATGCGCAAAGGGATACTGGAGTATTGCATCCTTTCGGTGTTATCCAGGAATTCATGTTATGCAAGTGACATTATTAAAGAACTTAAGGAGGCAGAGGTAATTGTGGTCGAAGGTACCCTGTACCCGCTTCTTACAAGGCAAAAAAACGCCGGATTGCTAAGCTACCGCTGGGAAGAATCACAGCAGGGTCCTCCGCGTAAATATTATGAGCTGACCGATGAAGGCCGGAAATATCTTGCCGATCTTGATAAATCGTGGCAGGAGCTAGTCGAATCAGTAAATCTGATCAGAACCAGATAACCTATTATTAACCAAGAAAAACTGACACTAATGGACAAGACAATTAATATAAATCTAGGCGGTATTCTGTTTCAGATTGATGAGGAGGCATTCCGGATATTGCGCGATTATCTTCAGGCAATTAATAACCGCTTTGGCAATGTACAGGGCGGACATGAAACAATCGAGGATATCGAATCGCGTATTGCAGAAATATTTCAGTCGAAGAAAGGTTTGGCCGGAGTAATTACCAGGGAAAATGTTGAAGCAATGATCTCTATTATAGGCAAACCGGAAGATTTTGATCATGGTGAGTCTGAGACAGCAGCACCGGTTTATACATCCCAGAAAAGAAGAATGCATCGCAACCCTGATGATTTTATTATCAGTGGTGTTTGCGGTGGCATTGGGGCCTATCTCAATACTGATCCTGTTCTGTTCAGGATCCTGTTTGTTGTTTCAGCAATGTTTGGCATTGGATTATTTGTTTATGTTGTTTTATGGATCGCACTTCCTGTAGCCAGAACAGATTCTCAAAAGAGAGAAATGTCCGGTGGCTCATATCATTCATCCACAAACCAGAACAACCATTACGATAACACTCAAATGACCGGAGCTCCGCAATACAGTGCAGGATATAAAAGCTCATCACGAATTGGAAATGCCATAAACGAAATTTTCATGGCAATTGGCAGAGTGTTCTATATCGTACTACGCATCTTCCTGATAATAATAGGTGTTGTGTTTGTACTTACAGGATTCCTTTCCATTTTAAGTTTTATAATGATCTTTGTTTTCAAATTCCCCGGAGTATTCTCAATTGATTCTTCAGGGATCAATCTTATCAATTTCACCGATTTTCTCAATTATATTGTGAATCCTGCATCCGTTCCATGGATAACCATATTGTCATCCATCGCATTTATTTTACCAATGCTTGCACTTATTTACTGGGGTGTCAAAATGATATTCTGGTTCAAGGCAAGAGATGGAGTTATCAGTTTGATCGCCCTGGTCGTCTGGGTAATGAGTATTGCAGGTCTCGCTGTTATCGGTTTCAATGAGGGAATCAGTTTTGCCAAAACCACCAAAACATCAATAGAGACTGTCCTTTCAAATTCTCCGGATACTCTTTATATAAGAAGTGATAATAAGATTGCTGACCTCAAATTCGAGAAAGATTTTGCTCTTCCGCATGACGAGTATTCGGTGTACATTAATGATGAAAAGAAAGAATTATACATCCGCTCATATCTAACTGTAGACAGGTCGGATAACAAATCAACAAGGATAGAAGTAAGAAAACGTTCTGCGGGCCGCACTGAGATGGAAGCTATAAAAAAAACAGAAGGATTGATCTACAATTACAGTATCAAAGGGGATACTCTTCATGTCGATGAATATTTTACCAGCCCGTCAGGACGTAAATGGTCGGCCGACAATGTTGGTATAAACCTTTATATTCCGACAGGCACAATTCTGAAATTTGAAAAAGATCCCAGGATTTTGCTTCACTCCTCATTCAGAAATGAATCTGACGAATATCTTGAATCCAGCTGGGAATCCGGCAACAGTCTATGGGTAATGACAGATGATGGACTTGAACCCGCTGCTGAAAACTCTGTTAAGCATAAATAATTCCTTGTTTTTTCATTCCCGATATCTTCAATGCAATCCGGTACCTCTTCTGGGTACCGGATTTTTTTGTCATTGGTTAATGATTTATCAGGAAATATATCTGAAAGTAGAATAACCAGGGACTGGAAGGTTAATATAAGTGGGAATCTAAACCAGAATGAGGAAAAATACATTATTGATATCAGCGTCGGTTACAGCAACTGGCAACTCAATATTCGTACTTTACCAGCTTCGGACTGACGTACACTTTCGTATAATCCAAATGTGCTGAGCACCGAATTATCTATTTAAAAGAATTGAAAATAAATTTGAACCCCGGGCTTGCTTCTGTGTTAATATGTTATATTTATATTTGAGAATAAACCAAAACTTATAGTATGAAAAAGTCGCTCCTGTTTCTTCTGGCAATTTGTACATTCTTTGGAAATCCTGTCAATGCTCAGGTTGGCGGTTTGTTAAATAAAGTGACAAATAATACTCTCGGAAAACCCAAAGCGTCATCCAATACTGCAAAACAACAACCTGAGCCCAAATGCGCATGCGAACAACCTGAACTGATATTTGAGCTTGGGGGAAATCTGAAACTAATGTACTCCGAAATAAATATCAGTGTTAAGGACGATGGATCAATTCTTGTAAAAGATATCGTAACAAGCAATTTTTATATTGTTAAGGATGGTAATACCCAGGGTCCGATCAAAGCCGGGGATCCAAGATTAACAGGATTTGATGATGTGAATAATGGCGACGCATCAAAGGCAACAACCCCCTGGGCCAATAACGAATACATTACTAAATCAGGTGAAAAATTCCTGATAAAATTCGCAGGAAAAAATTATGGTCCTTATGACGAGATTAAAGAATTTAAAGTAACAAAATCGAAAGATAAATTTGCTGCCATAGTGGTTGAAAATGTTCCTGTGAGTGAAGCTGATGGGAAGAAGGTGGAGGAAGCTATGAAAAATGCAAAAACCGACCAGGAGAAAATGGATCTTTCAATGAAGTATGCCCAGGAGATGCAGCAAAAGATGATGCAGGGAGGCGGACCAATGAGTACTATGCCTAAGCTTGTTACAAATATCGCCGGAGTAAACTACGATCCTCTTAAATCAGTAGGAGGTACCTTAAACAGCAATATTAAATATGACGACATTCTATTTTTAGCCTATGATAGGGTTATTGACCTGTCGAATAAAGTTCTGCTGACTCTTAAGCCTGATGCTGCAGGCGCTAAAGATTTGTTCGTAAATAGCACCAATACGAAATATGCGTATTATAATTACGGCACATTGACTTTCAGCGATGGCACTACAATGTCGGATATGTTTAATCTCAGGTGGATAAAAGTTAATGGGCAGGTTTACCTTGCTTATATGTATTATTCTCCAAAGAGGAATGCAATCATGCAGTGTAAGATACCGTTCTAGACAAGAGGCTTCGAGGTTTAAAAAGGTATTCAAATTGAGAATATTAATTATTTTCTTTCTTTTTGCAGGATTGTGGAAATCCGGTTGGTCCCAATCGATTAACTACAAGGATCTTTTTGGTGATGACTGGAAAAAAGCGGTGGCTTTTGAGAAAGAAAACAGAAACTGGATAGAACCTCTTCTTACTAAAAATCATATCTCATATCCTCTGGCTATATCAATTATTTTCCCCGAACTGGTACGTTATTCTGCATTACAGGATAAGATGGAAATCACTTTACTTAAGACCCTTTATGTTAACCTGGGCGAGGATTATGCCAACTTTTCAATTGGACAGTTCCAGATGAAACCGTCTTTTGCTGAAATAATCCGGGAAAAAGCACCGGCTGTTCTGGGACGCAGATCGGGAATAACATTTAAAAATGTTTCGGATTTTGACGATGCTACAGATTTCAGGAAATCGATTATCAAAGATCTTGAAGACCCAAAGAGTGAGATAAATTATCTGATTGCATTTATAATGATTTGTGAAAAGAATTTCAAAACGAGTCTGAAAGATGAGCTGTCTGAGGTAAAATTTCTGGCAACAGCCTACAATTTTGGTATTGATAAGACGGAGACAGAGATCAGGAACATGATTGATAAGAAATTCTTTAACACGAAACTAATTAAAACAGAGAATTACTCCTATGCAGATGTGTCGTTGTTCTGGTATAAACAATACATGTCTGATATGTAATATCATTGATTTGTCTCATTCTGTGTTTTCCTTCATTACTAATTCTATTTATTGGAATCTGATTATTGCAGGAATTAAGATGTTAAACGAATTATGTACTCTGCGAAGGCTGTATTTATTATTCACTGAAAGACCACATCGCAAGAACGCTTAGCTTAATGTTTTTTGAAGTGAAAGAACTTTAATAATAAAAGACAACCCTTGAGTTATGACGGAATAGATAACGATTACAAAAATAAAGGTTATATGCCTGAGACAATTGTTTGAAAATCAATCCAACCTGTGAGCCGGTTTAAAATTTATCAAGCTGCTAAGTATGACAACAACCAGAACTAAATTCAATGACATCGATAGTTATATCGCAAGCTTCCCGAAAGAGACTCAAAATCTTTTAGAGCAGGTTAGGGAAACAATCAGAAAAGCTGCACCACTGGCAGAAGAGACAATTAATTATGGCATGCCGGCTTTTACTTTAAAAGGTAACCTGGTTCATTTTGCTGCTTTTAAAAATCATATTGGATTTTATCCTACACCATCAGGAATTGAGACTTTCAAAAAGGACTTATCTTTATACGATGGAGCAAAAGGTTCGGTAAAATTTCCTGTTGACAAACAGATTCCATTTGACCTTATAACAAAAATCGTAAAATTCCGGGTTAAGGAAAATCTGGAAAAACCTGCAAATAAAAAATGAAAAATGTATTAAACCAATTATTTTCATTTATTCTTCCGGTTACAGTTTTGATTTTAGTGCCTTTAGATATTGAACCAAACATTTCAGTACATAATATTTTAGCCCTGGTTGCAGGCATTTTTATAATTTCGATCGGATTGTGCATTATGATAATTACCATAACGAAATTTATCAAAATCGGGAAAGGGACATTGGCTCCATGGAGTCCGACCAGGAAACTGGTTATAGATGGAATGTATAGATATGCAAGAAATCCAATGATAATAGGAGTTTTAATTGTGTTAATAGGAGAATCAATAGCAGTTTTATCTTTGAACATATTTGAATGGGCCGTGATTTTTTTCTTTATAAATAATCTCTATTTTGTCTTACTCGAAGAACCACTTCTTGAAAAAAAATTTGGAGCCGAGTACAAAGAATATAAAAAGAATGTCTCCCGCTGGATACCAAGGCTGAAGCCATTTAAACAAGATTCCGGATCGATTGTTAAATAAATGGAATTAAATCATAACTAAATGGACGAATATATTTTGATTTTCAGACATGAAGATGGTCTGAAAGTAGCTTCTCCGGAACAAACTCATAATCACAACATTACGTCAGGTAATGCCTTTAAAACAGGCATTATCATAAATATTATTTTCGTCATTGCAGAAGCCCTGTCTGGTTATTTTTCGAACTCAATGGCTTTAATAGCTGATGCAGGTCACAATCTTAGCGATGTTCTTGCGCTTGTTTTCTCATGGATTGCAGTTATTTTATCTCAAAGCCTGGCTTGAGTACGGGATCAATTTAAGAAAGGGAGCTTTCGATTTTATGTCAGATAAAATCTTAAAGACATAACACCCTGCGTTCCTCTTTTTTACTTTTTACTTTTGTCTTTTATCTTTTATATTCTGGTACGGTATTTGTGAATCAATTAATAAACAAATAAACCTAACCTGAATCAATCTTGAAGATTTTTTTCATATTTGTTTCAAGTCTGACGACATTATGTAGTCCCCTTGCCAATTGTTCAGGAATAAATCCTGTATGCCCTCCCTTAAATGATTCTCTTAATATTGTTGAGAAAGTATATCTCCATATAGACCGCGACAGTTATTATCCGGGTGATGACATCTGGTTCAAAGCATATCTTATAGATGCATCCGACAGATTACTTTCCAGTCATAGCAGCAACCTGCATGTTGAGTTGATTTCTCCCTCATTAAAAATCATTGATAGCCGCATAGTAAAACTACATGAAGGATTAGGGAATGGAGACTTCCATTTGACTGAAAAACTGCAATCAGGTCGATACCGTTTAAGGGCGTACACAAATTATATGCGGAACTTCGGTGATCAGTTATTCTTCAATAAAGACATTACTGTAATTAACACATCAGATGCCATTAAAGAATTTTCTGATAGTACTAATTATAATAGGAATAAACCTGAAATAAGTTTCTTCCCCGAAGGTGGTTCGTTAGTTGATAATGTCACTTCCGTTGTTGCATTTAAAGCTGTTGACGATCATGGATATGGATATTATGTTTCGGGAGAAATTTATTCTTCGGCAGGAGATATAGTTACTACATTTAAAAGTGCTCATAAAGGGATGGGTACATTTTCGCTTACCTCGGTTCCCGGATTAAGATACTATGCCGTAATTAAGAACAGGACCGGGGATTTAACCAGGTATGACATTCCAAAAAGCTTTTCGACAGGTGTTGTATTAAGTGTTTCCAGAAACCATGCTGGTAAAATACTTTTAATATTTAATACAAATCCTGAGACATTGTCACTCGTCATGGATCGTGACCTTTCACTTACCGTTTCGGCACATAACATAGCTTTTAAGACATATTCGTTCAGAATGAAATCTTTTAACAGCTTTCTTAAGATTCCTTCTGATGATCTTCCCGAAGGGATTGTTATGCTGACATTATCGGGTGTAAATAATCTTCCTCTTTGTGAAAGGCTGGTTTTTATACAAAATGATGAAGATGCGAATGTTAAGATTGAAACTGACAAAACAATATATAACCAGCGTGATTCTGTATCGGTTAAGATATCCCTGAGAGTCAATTCGCGTATCCCGCAGGATGCATTTCTTTCATTGTCGGCAGCAGAAAACATTTTTACTGAAAACTATTCCTCATTCCCTTCAAATATTTCATCATGGTTTCTTCTTGAATCCGACATTCGGGGACCAATTGAAGAACCATCGTACTATTTTGATCCTTCAAATCCCGCTCGGTTAGAAGACCTCGATCTTCTGTTGCTTACCCAGGGCTGGCGCGATTTTGAATGGAAGTATAAAACCATGATCTATCCTCCCGAAAACGGTTTTACCATATCTGGCAGAGTAAGGAAAAAATTTGCAGATAAACCTTTAATAANNGATTCCTCAGGAAGGTTTTCTCTTAAAGGAGTTGACCTGACCGGTAATGCTAAAGTCGTCGCCAGTGTTACTGGTGAAAAAGACGATTTGAAGGGCTGGTTGCTTCTGGATTCTCTGAAATACTCTCC
>PLNF01000071.1 GCA_003141715.1 Bacteroidales bacterium
TCTGAGGAAGGGGAGTATTAAATTAAATGCTTATGAAAATCTTCTTGCTTTTTTCGGAAAGCTTAAAAGAAACGTCAGACCCAATGAGAGTTTGGTGAAACAACTTACGTATATAGCTTACTTAAATAATCCTTCTTTCATTTTGAGAAAGTACAAGCATAAAGTTGAAGAAAATACAAGTAGCTTCAAAATTGACCAATTAAACCAAAACACAAAAATTACAAATATTATTAATAAAATATTCAAACCTGAAAATTTATATATTTGTTATGCACCATTAAAAAATCTGAGTAAGGACACTTTAGAATTGGCGGAAACTGCTGTAAGATTTTGTCTTAAGGGAAGTACTTTTAGCACATCTGAAAATACATTATCTGATTTAAAAACGAGTAATGTTTTATTTGATATTACATGCTCTAATAGTAGAGGGCAGTTTGAATGTTTCTTTAATATTTTTTATTCTCAGATTTATAATGGAGAAACTTCTTCTCAAAATGTTGTATTTGATATAAAAAGCAATATCTATTATGGTTATAGATCTCATGATTTTGGTCCAATTGATTGGTATAAATAAATGCTATATTTTAATTTCACTAATTGTATGAATTCCAGCAATGTCAGCGCAATTACAACCTAATCTACTTTGACTATAAATCGGAAAATGCGAATCTGTTTGTGGAGAGTTAGCCTTTATTATTAATTTTTGTTAATTTTAATGGTCGGTAAACCTGGCAGGATAATCATCTGGTTCAGTTTATCATCTCCATTTTCATTTAGAGACATCTTATCTTGCAGAGCTTGGTCAGGTACGAAGGGAGCGTCATTTTTAAAGCACCCATGAAAAAAATTACCGTCAGTATCATAATAATACCCGAATCCGCACTTTTTGTCTCTTATCCAGTCACCTTCAAAAACTGCATCTCCGAAGTACCTCATTATTCCTCTCCCATGTTTTTTGTCATTTTTCCATTCCCCTTCATATACATTTCCTCCGGTATACTTTAGTTTCCCAAAGCCATTTATCTTGTTATTTTCAAAAGTGCCTTCAAATACATTGCCGTTATTCCAGGTGTATTTTGCCTTTCCTGTGCGCTTGTTATTTTTCCACCTGCCTTCATACACATCGCCGTTTAAAAAATGATATATTCCTTTGCCAAAACGTTTCCCTAGGTGCCATTCTCCTTCATATGTCTCACCATCTGTAAAGCGATAAGTACCCTTTCCATGAAAATGTCCGTTCAGAAATTCTCCCTCGTATGTTTCCCCTTCATTATATTTATATGTTCCTGACCCGGTTTCATTTATGAGAATGATTTCATCTGAGTTTTTCCCTGAACTATCGATAATTCTTTTACTGGTTTCCTTAATTATAGTGAAATCACCATAAAATACTCCCTCAGGATATACAACAGTTTTTGGTCCAGACAACTGCTTCTTATAAACTGCTGTTCCTTTAAAAGTTTTACCCAATGAGTCGGTAAAGGTAACTTCGCCTGACAAGTTAGTATCTTCGAAGAAACCCTTCAATGTACTCCCATCAGCGAACAGGTAACAACCATTGCCCCATAAGGTGTCATCTTTCCACCAGGTGCCTCTGAACTTGTCACCACTGGCATATTTCATGATGCCATCGCCACATCTGACGTCATTCTTCCACATACCTTCATAGATGTCCCCGTTTGGATAAAAAGTTTTTACCCTTGCAGGTTTGCAATCTTTTTTCCAGATACCTTCAATTATTCTGCCATCGGCATATTTGTAACTTCCCCTTCCATGGCATATGCCTTCTGAAAATATACCGATGTATATATCACCGTTAAAGTATCTCAGCACACCCTTCCCATGACATTTCCTATTAATGGTAGCTCCCTCATATTTGTCGCCATTTGGATAAGATATCAGCTTTTTGCCGGGAAGCATCCTTTGCAGTATAAGAAGTATTGTTATCATATAGATGTTTTTAATTAGATGTTTGACAATAGTTTTCCATTCCGGCAGATTTACCGTATCGTTATATAACATTAATAAATCACTAAATAATCAGTGTATTACAGAACAGAAAATGTGAATTTTCAGAAAGTGTTTAGAATTTAATGTTAAGAAGTCAAATTTAGTCAGCTAGATTGCCATCTAAGTATTCTAAATGCAGGTGCTTGTACTGGTTCTATGTAATATTTTGGTGTTTGTTAAGGTATATTAGTTTCTGTATTCATTTCCGAAGAAAGTGGAACATAAAAAGTAAATATAGAAAAATATTTGTAAAATACAAGAGGAATAGTTGGTGCAGAGCATTATAAAAATGTAGAATATCTTCTTCTTATGACAATCTGCGATGACTTATTATGTACCTACAGATTTCAATATTATTTTTGATGTAGTTTATCGAATAACGAGTTTGTTACCTCTGAATTGAGAAAAAGACGAAATTATGCGAACGGATCCTTTAATGCGGTCTCTACAATTTTTACTTTCATAAAACTTACATATAATTTCTCAAATTCTATTGTTGGATGTATCCATTCCCTTTTTCTTGTAAAAGTTATCGGAATAATTGCAGAAAGTGATTTGAGCATTTCATCTGATAGATCTTCCTGAGGTGCTCCTGTAATGAAGTGAATTGTTTTAAAATTAAATTTACCTATCCGTGCTTCGAAGAAATATTAACTTTTTAAATATGAATAAGCATCCCATGATCTGTAAATATTATCTCCCTTTTCAAACTCCTTAAGAGTTTTTCCGCTTTTAGGATATGAACTTTCCGGGGGAAAGTTAGAAAATAGCAGAAACTTCTGATCCCTGTTCTGTTCTAACAGTTTTGACAGATTATCTGTGGTGTAGGCATATTGGAACTCATCTGTACCCATTGCTTTACAATGCTCTTTAAGTTTTGAGGTTTCCTGACCTCAAAGCGAAGAAGAGCCATTAATTTCAGCAATGATTACAACCATAATATAATTTATTTAATTATTTAAAAGCTTCGTTGTCAGATTTGATCTTCAATGGTCGTTGATATTTATGCTTAACTTCATGGGTTTTTAATTCACTTTTTAATAAATATTTTCCGTTACTCTCTCTCTCTAATACTATCAGTTGGCAATTTTCAGGATTTGCAAATTTCTCATAATCCTCAACACTCATATGAAACCATTTCATTATGAAGAGCCTGATTGTCATCCCGTGTGTTATTATCACTGCATTTTCAGGGAAGTTTCTCTTTTCAAAATCACGAAACAATGTCCCAAAGAAACTGCTTACTCTGTCATAAACATCTGCTCCTGATTCACCATCAGGGAACCGGAAATAAAATGGACCATAAGCATCTCTTTCTTCTTCAATGAGCTTTGTCTCAACTGCGGACCTTTGGTGACCCCATTCCTGCTCTCTTAGACGAGGTTCTTCAATGAACTTGTACCGATCACTCGAAAAATGTCTTGCGATTTCCTCAAATGTCATACGAGTTCGCCAGTATGGAGAAATGTAAAAAAAGGCTGTCTCTTCTTTTATCAAATCTTTCAGGTTTTTCCCTGATTCTTTGGCTTGCATAATACCTTCCTCGTTTAATTTAAGCGCATAGTCCGGTATTCGGCTGTTAATTTCAGGATTAGCATTTCCCACTGACTTTCCATGCCTTATAAGGATAATTCTTTTAGGATCCATTATTATTTTCTTTTGAATTCATTAATTCTTGGAGCTAAACCTAGAGCTTAATGGTAATATATACTTTACCTGAACTTATGAATTCCGGAGTAATTTTCTCATTTTTAAAATCCTCTAGCATAGCATCTTTATCAACCAAAACTCTAAAAGAGGTTGTAGAACCTTTTTTATCCGTAAATCGTTTTATATTCTCCTTTTTGAAGGGAATATTATACTTTTTTAACCATTTGATAACAAGGGCAATCTGACCAAATTCCATATCAGTCAGAAATTCATTGTACTTTTTAGCAGGCATAGTATTAGTTTTAAATTTTAAAATCAATAAAGTATCTTCCTGATTTCCTCATCGTCAATAAAATTGTCCCATGCATGATATTGATCCTGATTTAATTTCATGTTTATACTTGTAATGTAAAAAAGGACTATTAGTGCACAAAATGTGCAAAAATCAACTTCATGAGGTTCATTTTTATTATCCAAAACAATCGCTGACCCTTTGCCCGCTTCATCAAAGTCGTACTTATCCCAGAAGGTGTGGCCATTCATTGCACAAGAAATTTTATCTGCTGCCAGAGCTACTCCTTTCCATTCCAATGATTTTTTATACATTTTATGCTCTTTCACCAAGAGGATTCTATCTATTCTGTATTCAGTGAGATTATTCATTAGGTCATGAAATGAGGGAAATACTTCCAGGACTTTCTGAGCCTTTTGATTTCTTGGTTCCATTTACATTATTTGTATAAAAATCCGATAAAAGAGAATATTTCGTATCTAAGTTTAGAGTCAGAATGTTTAAGCTAAAGTAATAAAAAAGACAGTAGGATTATTAATCCACAGGATTTTATACTTTTGAGTTATACATTTTTCCCTTCTAAAAACTACTTAATGTATTTTCCTCATGGCTAAAAAAGAAGAATGGGTTAATCCAAGGTTGATCGATTTCACTTTGTCTAAGTGGGATGAAGAAACAGACACACAATATATAGGCTCTTATAATGGATTATTTATTGGTTGTGCCATTAAAACACCCAATATCACATACAAGGATATTGCCAGGACAATGCTTGATACTGAACTCACTAAAAAAATGTTCTCCTCCCGATTATCAAAATTGAAAGTTCTGATTAAAGAAGAAGAGATCACATTTTATATTTCAGCCCGCAGAGTTGAGGTCTCATATGCATTACCGCGCTAAGTAAAATCAGATTAATAATGAGAACATGGAAAACTGGAAGCATCTTAAAGTTTTAGTTGTGGATGATCTCAAGATTAAGTTGTTCATGATTTCAAAATTGCTTAAAACTACACAGATTCAGATCACTCATGCCGAAAATGGGAAAATAGCAGTTAAACTTTGTTCTAACGAAAAGTTTGACATTATATTAATGAACATTCTGATGCCCGTGATGGATGGATTCGAGGCAACAAAAGAAATAAGACGATTCAATAAAGATGTTATTATAATTGCCCAGACAAATTATGCTAACCTGCTTGAAAAATGTCTTGAAGGAGGGTTTAATGATTATATCCGGAACCCGTTTAGTAAGGAGGCATTGATAGAAATAATTAAAAAACATATTAAGAGCTAAAGAGAGATAAAATCTCCTTACTTCACACAATTTATCAATTAACAATTGAACCGAAATAGGCTTCAATACTCTCAATCTCAATAAGATTAAAACTGAAGTCCAGTTGTTCCGACCACCCCTCACCCTTTTCCTTCATATCTGTATCATCATGTTCATAATACCAGTTAATTATTACGCTGAAGTTCTTCTCTTGCAACATTATTGCTTTTCGAAGAATCTCCAGCAAATTTCTCTGCTCCATGCCTGTGATAATTTCAATACCAATGAATATTTCCAAACTGGCAGCAGGGTCAAGGCAATACTCATTCATTCTTTCTCTTAACGATGTATAATAATCAACAGTATTTTCCCCATCAAAGACCTGGAATGAACGTCCCCAGATAAACAGCTTTCCATTTGTACTGAATATGATTGCAGGTGTTATGATGGTTTTAGGTACATAAAGGTTTTCCATAATCTGAGATTGTTACTTAGTTCTTATTTAAAAAATACATGCTTTTCTGCAAAGGTGATCCGCACCTACTGAAAATCAGCAATTATTAACTGATAACGGTCACTTTCCAAAACAGGTAAAATCTTTTCACGGTCTTCTGAAAAAACCGGAGTCTCTTTGCTTGTATCACTATTGCCGGTTCTTACCCAGAGTTCATTATCTTCGATCTTTGCTCCATTATTTACGGATGAATTTAAATGGTTTATTTCAGAATTTATAAGCTGTAAATAATTCTTTATCACTTCTTCATAAGATAACCGGATTGAACTATACGCTTCAATAAATGGCTGATATGATTTGAGTTTAAGATAATTGGACGGATAATTCTGTTTCATATACAGCAAGTATTCTTTGATGAAAAAATCGAACTCATAGAATGCTGTCATTGCACTTTGTGAGTGATGAACCCATTCATAGAAACCTTCAGCATCAGATCCTTCAGAAGTTTTGTATGCATCAAGCATTTGAGAGTAAAACTTTGATTCAAGATAATATGAATGCAATTCATCAAGCAGCCCGATGACTCCTTCTCTCTGAGTTGATGTGGTGCCGGCAATATAGGTGTTAAAACGAAATGTTCTGAGGTTTTCAGGAATGACAGAAACAAGTTCATTTGAGTGAAATAACGAACTCAAGGGAAAGGAAATGAAAAAAGATCTGGAGGGCGAGTAATAAAAGAATAGTTCTGCCTTATTCATGTCAAGCTCCAGTCCCTTTTCGGTGGCATACTGAAAAATATTCTGATTGCAGTATCCATGTGCAATCTCGTGTACGTCAGTTGCCATTGAGGAAAGGATTTCAGTCCTGGTGTTACCCTCGAGGTAAAAAAAAGTTGTTACCGACTTTTCAGTTGAAACACTTCTGCCATTTATGGCAGGAGCAGAAGATCTTGTTGGCAGATTTTCATATTGCATTAATAAATTCCAGGAATCAGGGGAATACAACTTAGTTTCTGTTTTTACCCAGTCACTGTTGTCAGTGATCCCTTCCTGCTTGATTTGATTATTGTCATGGTGAGGTATGTTTTCTCCGGGATTGTTGTATTCATTTTCAATAGCATTTGCTGTGGTTCTCTCTGTTTTACTGCCTTCGATTGAACTTATGATGACCTTGTTATGTATTATTTTCTTATCGGAATTATCTTCTTCAAGTCCGGAAGCGGGATTTTTATGTTGACTATTGGTTTTCTGTTGGGTCTCGGACAATGAGTCTTTCGTTACTGGTCCTGGTTCTGATTCAATGTCCTTCAACTTTTTTTGAACCCATGCTACTGAATTAAAAAATTTGTCTTTAACACTAATATTGTTATGATCAAGATAATTCCAGATTATGGCAATAATGATACACAGAAAGATAAGCTTTATAAAGGTTTTCATCGTTTCTGATAGTATTTATTCAAATTGTGAAACATAAGAAAAGTAATCAAAGTTAATTCATAATCTGGTTACTTACGATTTTTTCTACATTTGCAGCTGTTACGTCTATAATATGAACCTGCTTTTTATTTGTACGCATAATCAGATGCGAAGTCGTACTGCAGAGACAATTTATGCGGAGAATCCATTTCATAAGGCCAAATCGGCCGGAGTGACAAAAGGAGCAAAAGTTAAAGTCACGTCAGAACTCCTTCACTGGGCCGATATGATATTTGTTATGGAAGATGAACATGAAGAGTACTTGAGAGAAGAATTCTGGAATGAAATACGGTATCGTGAAGTTATTAATCTCGATATTTGTGATAATTACTATTTTATGGATCCGGAATTGATTGAACTCATAAAAACCAATGTCTCTCCTTATCTTGAAAGATGAATCTCTTTTTTTGACATTATTACCCTACTAAAGGAAAATGAAAAAAAGCGTCATTGAAACTGAGTTTAGTAATCGATTTGACGGGAACGGTTTGAAAATTACTCCTATTGGAGATAAGAGCGATTATCTGATTTCCAAAAGGGATGTACCTGGATCTCTTTTTGTGAGAATTTTATATCCAGTTAAAAAGGGAATCATTAATATTATAAGGTCTCCATCCCCAGAATACAATGCTGAGGCAGTTCTCTGACCAAACCAGATCATAAAGTTCTTTCCGGCTTAAAACTATTTTTTTCATTGGAACATCCATTTATTTAAATGCACAACTTAATTCAACAATTAAAAAAAAACACCTCCATCAAATTGATTGATGAAGGTGTAAAATGGTTGTTAAGAAAGTAAGTAAAATCATTGAAATTTTACTTTTTCTCATCTTGCTGGTTCATAAAAAGTTCATAAAATGCCTCTAACTAATTGTGAATCAATAAATAATGGTCGGGGTGAGAAGACTCGAACTTCCGGCCCCTACGTCCCGAACGTAGTACGCTACCAACTGCGCCACACCCCGATTTAATATTCCGGATGGCAAAAATAATAAATTTTCGTAAGGAATTATTATTCTTATCTGATTGTTGCTCATTTAAAAACCAATTGATACTTCTTATCTTAATTTTTTTAACCTTTACATTATAAATTTCTCAAGCTCAATGACCAACTACAACCGTATCTCATCTATCGATATTATGAGGGGACTAACCCTCGTCCTGATGCTGTTCGTAAACGACCTGAATATGAATGTTGCCCCTGCCTGGCTCGGTCATCGTGCTGCTGAATTCAACGGAATGGGCCTCGCCGACTGGGTATTCCCCGGATTCCTTTTTATCGTTGGAATGGCTATCCCTTTTGCATTTTCAAAGAGATTCTCTTTCGGTCAATCTCTGTATGATATCAGCCGGCATATTCTCACAAGATCTCTGAGCCTGATCATCATTGGTGTCCTTATGCTAAACACCGGTAGAGTCAATCCTGAACTTACAGGCTTAAGCAAAAACTTATGGGCCATATTAATGTACCTGGGTGTATTCCTTTTCTGGAACGATTATCCCGATAAAGAAAATAAATTCTTTACAATTACCGGTCTCAAATTTACCGGGCTCGCAATCTTTGTATTCCTGATCATTAAATTCCGATCCGGCCAACCGGAAAATAATGGTTCACTGGTCACTGGCTGGTGGGGCATTCTTGGACTGATAGGCTGGGGATATCTTGTATCAGCCTTTACGTATGTTCTTTGCCGCGATTCACTTTTAAAAACATCTTTATTTGCACTGTTTTTTCTTATAATGAATATGCTTTCAGACTGGAAGTTGCTCGGATTTCTCGATCCTGTAAAACCAATCTTCGGAATCATTATTGATGGTAATGTACCCTTTATTGTTCTCTCTGGTTTGATTGGTGGACTTATAATAAAGAAATTATCAGTTAAAGAATTTAAAAAGGTCATTCCGGTTTTTGTTGGTCTGGGGTTAGTTTATCTGATTTCAGGATTCATTCTTAGAAAGTGGTTTATCATCTCAAAAATTCAAGCTACTCCAAGCTGGGCAATGATATGCAACGGGATCAGCTTCCTTATTTTCATACTATTATACTGGATAGTTGATGTAAGGAACAAAATAAGATGGGCATCATTTTTACAACCTGCCGGGGAGAACTCCCTGACTACCTATCTCGCCCCTGATATACTTTACTACCTGATCTGGAGCTCAGGTATTCCTTTACTTATTTATAAGCAATCACTTGAGCCTCTGATCGTAGTTGCCGGATCATTACTATGGGCCTTGTTAATGGTTGGATTAACTGCCTTGTTGGCTCGACTCAAAATAAAATTAAGGTTATAAAAGTAATAAGTATTGATTTTTATAGGATTCCTCATTTCGCTACGCTTCATACGGAATGACAGGGCTTTCCGAGCACTATCGAGGAATCGGATCGTTCATCCAGTGTGCTTCGGGGGAAAAATGAAACTGAGGACGGTATTGTTCCTGGTAATATCCGGATACTTTTCTTTCCATAATTGATTTTTTATTGCCCCAGCTACTACAAGAGGAAATCAGGATACCTGTAAATAAAATCAGGATAAAATTTCCTAAATGCTTATTCATGGTGACCTATTTTTTGCTGCTCATTGAGTATGGATTTTTCAATCTTCTCATACACCATTTCAGGAGTCAGCCAGTTCATACAGGCAAAATCCCCTCTTTTGCATTCTCCTTTCCCATAAATCGTGCATGGACGGCAAGTCAGCTCATCGACCGTGATTCGGATCGAAAAGTTATCAGGTTGCATCCATGCTGCAAAACCACCTAACGGATCTGTGCCCCCCCAGATAGAGATGACTTTAGTCCCCACCAGTGCTGCCATATGCATATTGGAAGAGTCCATCGTTATCATCAGGTCAAGATTGCTCATAAAAACCAGTTCTTCATCGAGACTAAGCTTCCCGGAAAGGTTTGTTGATCCTGGTATTTTTGTCTGCAAAGCGGTCAGCCTTGCAGAGTCTTCATCTCCTCCGAACAACCAGAATCTGCATTTATGGTTTTCTGATATCAGCCCGAGGATCCGGATCATATTATTTTCCGGCCACATCTTCAGTTTATGTTTTGCATACGGTGCCACTCCAATATTCAATACACCCTGCATTTCCGCTATGAATCCGGCTTTTAAAACTATGCCCGATGATGGAACAATCCATTTAGCTTTCGACGGAACTACAGGAAAACCTGCTCTGGCAAAAACATCACAATACCTCGCCACCGAATGTTTCAACAGGATTTTTTTCTTTCCGGTAATAAGTGATTTCTTCTCGCTTCTCCCTTTATCTATTACTGCTACCGGGACACCGGTAAGTCTGAAGAAAAATCTTAGAATTTTAGATCTTAGTACATCGTGCAGATCAATTACATAATCAATTTCAGATTGTCTGTTAATGTCTTTAAAAAGTTGTATCAATCCCGGAAACCCTTTGTGCCTGTTTATTAAATCGGGAAAAAAAAGTTCGAGTCCGGTAATAGAAGAAAAAAATGGTTTGAAGGCAGATCGTGTTAGAAGCACTAGTTCAACTTCAGGATATTGCTCCCTCATACCCCTTAAAACAGGAGTTGTAAGGGTTACATCACCCATAGCCGAAGTTCTGATAACCAGGAGACGCATATCAGTATTTTTCGTAGGATTTCTCCTCGATAAGTCCCGATGAGGTTTTAATATTAATTTCTCTTTTCAGTTCCGAACGCTTGTCGTTTTTTATATATACAGTCCGTGCAGTGGCAATAAAATCATTCCCAAAGTCCTTCTTTCTCTCAAGATCGCGTATATGGTCTTCGATATCCCATAATTCACAATTCACATCATACATAGATTTATACAAGGGATCTGAGATGCCAATGATTGAGGATGAGGCTTCAATAAGTTCATTGTATTCCTTTTGAAGGTTTACCTGCTTAACCTTGTCTTTGATCCTCTCAAGCTTTATCTGTATAATGGTAAGCTTATCAATAATCTCACCGTTCGATACTTCGATTTTCATATTGAGGTTTTATGAGTTCAAAATTAGCATCTTTCTTCTTTAACTTTTTACTTTTACCTTTTAACTTTTGCCTTTATTAGTATGGATCCACATCAACTGCAATCTTAAGCGCCGAAGCTCCTTTTTCTTTTCCTAGCCTGTCAATTGCCTCAATAATCAGTTGTTTGGCTTTTGCAGGAGGTTTTTCTCTTTCAATTTTTATGAGTATGGTTTTGATATACCACAATTGAACCTGGGAGATAACCGGTGATTCAGGACCTAATACTCTTTTACCGAATATTTCTTTGAGATATCGTCCGAGAATATCCGAGTAATAATTTAATTGTGTCCGGTCTTTGTGCTTAATACTTATTTTAACCATTCTACAGAAAGGAGGATAGTTGAAAGTCATTCTTTCCTCTGACTGCATTCTGAACATGCTTACATAATCATGACGGAGTACCAGTCTTATTATTTTATTTGCAGGGTCTGATGTCTGGATCACTACTTTACCCTGCTTCTGTCTTCTGCCTGCTCTTCCGCTGACCTGTTCCATAAGCTGGAAACTTCTCTCATGTGCCCTGAAATCAGGATAGTTTAAAAGGTTGTCTGCATTTAATATCCCTACTACAGTAAGATTCTCAAAATCAAGACCTTTCGAGATCATTTGTGTCCCAATAAGAATATCGATCCGTTGCTCTTCAAAAGCCCTGATTAATTTGTTAAATGAGTTCTTATTCCTTGTGGTATCCTGATCCATCCTTGCAACTCTGGCCGCAGGAAAAACGATTTTTATCTCATCCTCAATTTTTTCTGTCCCGAATCCCCTGGTCACCATCCCGGTAGAATGACAATTGCCGCATTTTGATGGCATGCTGGTTGTATATCCGCAGTAATGGCATACCAGCTTTCCTATTCCCTTGTGATATGTCAGGTTTACAGCACATTGAATGCATACAGGTATCCATCCGCATTCCGAACATTCGATATAGGGAGAGAAGCCTCTTCTGTTCTGGAAAAGAATTATTTGTTCCTCTTTGCCGAGTGCATCATCCATTGCCTGGAGCAACTCAGGAGTAAAATGGGAAACCATCAGTTTCTTCCTGTATGCTTCCCGGGTATTGGCAAGAACAATCGAAGGCAGTTTAATGAGTCCGAATCTCTCTTTTAATTCTGTTAGTCCGTACTTCCCGTTTACAGCGTTATTATAACTTTCGACCGATGGCGAAGCTGAGCCAAGGATAGTTTTCGCATTATGCATAGTGGCCAGCATAATTGCGGAATCACGGGCATGATATCTCGGTGCAGGGTCATGCTGTTTATATGATCCGTCATGCTCTTCATCCACAATAATCAATCCGAGGTTGGAGAAGGGGAGAAAAAGAGAAGATCTTACTCCGAGAATCAGCCTGTAACTGTTTAAAGGATCATTTTCTGCAACTCTTTTCCATATTTCCACCTTCTCAGGATCGCTGAACCTCGAGTGGTACACTCCTGTAACCTCTCCAAAATGTCTTTTAAGTCTAAGGATGATCTGAGTCGTAAGAGCTATTTCGGGGAGCATATAAAGAACCTGTTTCCCCTTCTTTAATTGTTCTTCTATGAGGTGAATATATATTTCAGTCTTCCCGCTGGAAGTCACACCATGCAGCAATACAATATCTTTTTCACGAAATTGGGATTTAATTGATTCAAAGGCCACTGACTGAGCTTCACTAAGTTGCTTTATTGGTTCCTTATAACTGTCAGTTTCAGGTATTCTGGAAACCGGTTGTGATATTGATGTAAGTATGCCTTTATCTACAAGAACATCTAATATACCTGCTGAGGAATGTGATTCAGATAAAAGCAATGATTTACTTACCGTTAAAATTTCTGTTCCTGTTGCATAACCTGTGAGTCTTATGTAAGCAGAAAGAATTTCCTGTTGCCTGGGCGCTTTTTTAAGTTTATCGAGAAATTCATTTAATTCATCTTCAGAAAATTTCCCTGAAAGCTTAATGAATGTTTCAAGTCGGGGTTTAAAATTATTGAGACTTATTTCGTTTGGCATAGCAGCTTTCATCACTTCTCCTTCGCTGCACAGATAATACTCCGATATCCATAACCACAATTTAAGCTGTGACTCATTAATCAGAGGAGTCCCGCTGAGTACGTTAATTACAGGTTTTACGTTTTTAATATCCGGTGATTTATCGTGAACGCTGCAAACAATTCCTGAATAGAGCTTTCGACCTCCAAATTGTACAGTAACCATCACTCCGGGTTTGACTTCCTCCTTAATATTTTCAGGGATCCTGTAGGTGAATCTCCCCTTTACTGCCAGGGGCAAAATAATATCGGCAAACCGGTTATTCGTCATCTTTTAAAGCAGAATGCAAAGTAAGAATAAATAGGGGAATTCAGTTCGATTTGACAAAACTTGACATGACTGTCAACAGATGTTCCCTTCTGATTGGTTTGATAAGGCAGGCATCGCATCCGGCTTCCAGAATAATGTCTTTATCATCCTCAAAGATAAAAGCAGTCTGAGCAATAATCGGGATGTCTTTGCGGATTTTTCTGATTTCTTTGGTTGCTTCGATACCATTCATCTCGGGCATCTGCATATCGAGGAGCACAACATCAATGTCAGGTGTTGTTTTTATTATTTCTATAGCTTCGAAACCCGATCTGGCAGTAACAATCGTAACTCCGGTATCGGTTAATATGCGATTCAGGTAGATCAGGACATCCTTATTATCGTCGACTAAAAGACATTTTCTTGAACTCCAGTCAATGGGTTTCAAAATAGGTTCGTTACTCACTGAGGTTATTTTAGTTTTTGTGCTGCCAGCCGGTCTGTAAGGAATTGAAAAACTGAATTCGGAACCTACTCCTTTTTTAGACTGAACAAATATCTTTCCTCCCATTCTTTCTATTACCTCTTTAGCAAGGGTAAGTCCTATCCCAAGTCCTTCAAACGGACGATGATGACCATCAAATTCCTGCCGGAATTCTTCAAAAATTCTTCCCAGGTTTTCTGTGTTTATCCCAATGCCTGTATCTTTGATTTTGAAAACAATATTCTGATTTTCTAATAAATACGAGAATTCAACTGATCCGTCAAGAGTAAATTTCACAGCATTATCCATGAGGTGATTTAATACTCTTTTAAGCCAAATCCTGTCGGTGAATATAAGATCACCTGCATCTTCAAAATGATTTTTAACATTAAGGATAATTGGCTTTTCGTTTCGTCTGATAATCTGGCGGGCCTCTTCAATTATCTCATTAACAATTACAGAGAGGGAAGCCTCTTCATAGGTAATTTCAATCTGGGAACTCTCCAGTCTTGACAGGTCGATAATATCACCAATTATCTGAAGCAGTTTTTCGCTGTTGTGATTAATTTGTTCAATGTATTCCTCTTTAACCTCGTTGGGTAAATTATTTGTCAGAAGCAGGTTTGAAAATCCGACAACACTATTCAGAGGGGTACGGATTTCGTGTGAAATATTTGCAAGGAAGTTAGATTTTAGCCTGTTACTTGCTTCAGCCCCTATATTAGCTTTAATAAGATCCTCATGAACCTGTTTCAATCTGGTGATATCGCGAGAAATTGTAAGCGCCCCAAGAACCTCTCCGGAATCGTTCCTGACTATAACAGATCTGGATGACAGGTTAATATAATGACCTGCTTTGTGCCTGAGCCTTAATTCTGTTTCGAAGAATCCATTATTTACCAGCGACTGCTCTCTTCTTATTTGGTAATCCTGATCATCCGGATGGATAAGATCGGGGGGATTTAAAGAATTATAAGAATCCCTGTCATAGCCGATCATTGAATAAAAAGCAGAATTAGTGAATCTCAATTTCCAGTCCCTGTCGTAAAAAGAGATACCATCATTAGCAGATTGGACCAGCATCTCATAGAATTTATCAGACTCAAAATGTTTTTTTGTGATCAGTTCTTTCTGGATTGCCAGTTCTTCGTTTGATTTCTGCAGGTCGGTATTAATATCTGAAATCTGCTTGTTTCTTTCCACCAACTCACGGTTAACTTCTTTAAGTTGAACTGAGAAAAAAATTACTATGGCACAAATAACTACCAGCAGAGCCAATAGAGTCAGTATCAGATGACTTAATGGCTGTGATAAAATCACTCCCAATCCGCAAACCCAACCGTTGGTTATCATAATTTACTGCCCAATGAATTTTTGATGTGAAGCCCCATTTTAATCCCGCGGCTAAATAAATGAATTTTACTCATTTAAAATATGATATAACACAAATATAAATATTCATAATGTCACTTCA
>PLNF01000059.1 GCA_003141715.1 Bacteroidales bacterium
GTCCTGAAAGATCCTTTAATTTCTATTGTCTTCATTTGTCTAAAAGTTATTGTGCTACTAAGAGTTATCACCACGATAGCTCCCCATTACACATTTGACATTAATTAAAAATTTGGACTGCAAATATAGAACAAAGGAATCAGAATACAAAATTTGTACTAATCGACTGATTTTCTGTCACAGCCTTTATGGTTCTGGCAAAAATTTCAGCAATTGAAAGCACTTTGATCTTTTTGGAACTATTGATAAAAGGAACTGAATCAGTTACCACAAGTTCCTCGAGAGCTGAGTCGTTGATCCTATCTACTGCATTTCCTGAAAGAATAGGATGTGTGGCGAACGCCCTGATGCTTGTGGCGCCTCTGTCTTTCATCATATTAGCAGCCAGTGCAAGTGTACCTGCAGTATCAACCATATCATCAATAATTACTACATTTCGTCCTTCCACTTCGCCGATAATTGACATTTCTTCAATGACATTTGGTTTTTTACGAAGCTTGTAACATAATACCATTTCTGACTGAAGATGTCTCGAATATGCATTGGCTCTTTTTGATCCTCCCATATCAGGAGCTGAGACTGTAAGATTTTTAAGTTTAAGATTTGCAATGTAAGGCGCAAAAATCGCTGAACCGAAAAGGTGGTCGACCGGAACATTGAAGAAGCCCTGTATCTGATCTGCATGAAGATCCATGGTGATAACTCTGTCAACTCCCGCAGTACTTAACAAATCAGCTGACAGTTTCGAACCGATAGAAACCCTTGGCCTGTCTTTCCTGTCCTGTCTTGCAAAACCATAATAGGGTATAACAGCAATAACTTTATACGCAGAGGCTCTTTTGGCCGCATCAATCATAAGCAGTAGTTCAAACAGATTATCGGCCGGAGGATTTGTTGACTGTACAATAAAAACCATACAGCCTCTAACCGATTCATCAAAACATGGTTGAAATTCTCCATCACTGAAAGAGGTAACAGAACTTTTCCCGAGTTCAATTCCAATTTTATCAGCTATCCTTTGTGCCAGATCTTTTGAAGACCTGCATGAAAAGAGTTTCATAGGTGCGGTTCCAAACATTTTCCTGTTTTTTAAGCGATTAATTTATTGAGATCAAATTTGAGTACAAAATTATAAATTCCGTCCGAAATCAGTTACCATTTGAAAATTTGTTCATAGATTCTTCTATATAATTAAGTATTTCATCTCTTCCATTACCTTTCACTACCGAGGAGATGAAGGAAACAGGCAATGACTCCCAGTTTTTCAACATTTCCGAATTATATTCATTTATAGAATTTTCAAGTGCGGTGATTGTAAGTTTGTCACTTTTCGTAAAGACTCTTGCAAACGGGATGCTGTTTAACCCCAGAAACTCCATAAATTCAATATCGGACCGCTGAGGTTTGTGCCGGATATCGAGAAGAACGAGGAGAGATACCAGGTTTTCCCTTTTCAGTATATAATTTTCAGTTGCTCTTACCCATTTTTCCCTAAGCTTCACAGGTACTTTGGCATAACCGTAACCCGGAAGGTCGACAAGATACCAGCTTTCATTCACGAGGAAGTGGTTAATAGTTCTGGTCTTTCCGGGTTGAACCGATATTTTTGCGAGTTTTGACCAGCCTGTCAGCATATTTATTAATGATGATTTACCAACATTAGATCTGCCTATAAATCCGAATTCAGGTTTTGCAGGAGCAGGACACTCTTTTATTGTTGGGCTGCTTTTAATAAAAACAGCTGAATGAATAATCATATGGGTCCTTAATTTAGATCGGAGTAAGGCAGGTCGATCTTTTTATAAACCAGATAATTGTTTCCAAAATTGGTAAGGATCTCAGCTATAACATCTATATTGGAGGGTTTGGGTGACCCTGTTTTTTTCAGGTCGATAGAACCAATCCCTTTTATAGTTTTTATGATTTTACAATGTGCAGTATCAAATACACCTCTTGAAAGATCTCCATGCCAAAACCTGACGCCGGTCGATTTATCTGACAATTCAAGCGAAACTTTGTATATACCTTTAATCTTGTAGTCATCCTGGACATTTACTACCAGGGTAGGGTAACCACCCACAAGCTTACCTTCAGGAGTATATTCTTCAAAAAATGTCGTGCGTAAGCCTTTGGAATATCCAAGCCTGGCTTTTAACCGGCCCGTCCTGTAATATTGTCTCTGGATACCGTCGATTGTATCTTTTTTATATGGAGTGGATCGAAAGGGTTGACCTTCCTGGTAAAACCAGATTGATGAATCCTCTCTTAAACCATTTTTGTACAAAAATGTCTGACGAACTTCCCCGGTCTGATAAAATGATTTCATCAATCCCTCTCTTACCCCGTTTTTGAACGTGACCTCCTTGACCATTGTTTTTCCGCTCATATACTGCTTAATGCCTGTATAACCTGTATCAGGAACTGTAATAGAGTCACTTACTACCAGCGATTCTTTTTTAACAGGTCCTTTTCTGTTACATCCTGCAAAAAGGGAGATGTACAAAATTAAAAACACTGAACCGGTAAATATTTTCATAGAATTCAAAATTCTTATTAGTTTTTTTTTGCTTTTTGCATATTGCATTTTGTCTTTTTACTTTTGTCTTTTGTCTTTTTAAATGGGATTCTCTGAATTAATATATACCTCAAGCAAACGAGCTTCATTCAAAGGTTTCAGTGTAATTTCCTTAATCATCGCAGGAAGAAGAACAGTCTCGCCTTTTGTTACTTTCTCGGAATTTTCATCCCAGCAGATTGAGAATTCACCTTCAAGGCAAATGTACACAACAAATGAATCATTAAAGTAGTATTCTTTATCTATTGCATTATTGAAACTGATGATATTAGTGTTAAAAAATTCACAGTTTACAAGGTTTTCAGTTTTATTGAGTACCGGTTCCAGCCTGATCTTATTTGTTCCAGACTGGTCAAAATCTATTGCGTCCAAAGCCATATCTGTATGCAATTCCCTTTTTTCCTTCCCCGAGCTCTTTCTGTTCCAGTCATAAATCCTGTAGGTAATATCAGATGTCTGTTGTATTTCAACCAGAACAATACCTGCACCGATTGCATGAACCCTGCCGGCAGGTGTGAAGAAGGTATCTCCGGCATTAACGTTTTCAACATTCATCAGTTCTTCAATCCTTCCACTCCTGACAGCTTCTTCATAAATCTCCCTTGTAACTCCATCTTTGAATCCTGTATAGATTTTTGAGCCAGGTTTACTTTCAAGTATGTACCACATCTCGGTTTTTCCGTAAGCATTATGTCTCTTCTTTGCCAGGTCGTTATTGGGATGAACCTGGACCGAAAGATCTTCCAGGGCTTCAATAAACTTGATTAACAAAGGAAACTCATTTCCGAATTTTTCATATATCGAGTCCCCTGTGATATCGCCCATGTAAACTTCGATGAGTTCCTCGATATTATTACCAGCCAGGAACCCATTACTTATTATTGACTGATTATCAGCAACAGCCGACAATTCCCAGCTTTCACCAATATGAAGTGATCCTGTTGCTTTCTTATTATACCTGGTAACAAGAGCAGTTCCTCCCCAAACTTTCTCTTTTAAAACAGTTTCAAACTTTAGCGGATATAATTCAGACATTGTTTATTTTTTAAAGTGCCTAGAGTGCCTATATTGTCTAAAGTGCCTGGGGTGTCTAGAGTTATTCTAAATATACTAATTTTCATTTTTTTCAACTTTAAGTACTCCAAACTCTAGCTCACTCCAAACTTCTTCTTATTTTTGATATTTAATTCTGCAAAATTATATAAATATGTTGATAGTAGGAATAGCGGGTGGTAAAGGTTCAGCGAAAACCAGGTCGGAATTGAGGTTTTGATTTCAATTATAGAAAAGCATCTGTCAATAAGTAAATCATAAGTATATGCTCGACAATATTAAGGTAGAGGATGTTATGTTCCTCGATATTGAAACAGTACCGGAATCATCCTCTTATGAACTTTTAAATTCCGCAATGCAGAATCTGTGGGATAAAAAATCCAGGCAGTTCAGGGCACCTGATCAAACGGCACAGGATGTTTATAAAAGGGCAGGAATTTATTCAGAATTCGGAAAGATAATTTGTATCTCTGTCGGCCTTATCAGGGAAAAAAATCCCTTCACTTTAAGACTGAAATCTTTCTTTGGTAAAGAAGAAAAGCCTCTTCTGTCAGAGTTTTCAGTTATGCTTACAAAATTCTCCAGGACTAACAAAGAAGCTATTCTCTGCGCTCATAACGGGAAAGAATTTGACTTCCCGTATATTGCCAGGAGGATGATTATTAATGGACTAACTATCCCGGAAATACTTGATAATGCGGGGAAAAAACCATGGGAAATCAAACTGCTTGATACTATGGATCTGTGGAAGTTTGGTGATTATAAAAACTATACATCACTCGACCTTCTTACCTCAATACTGGGTATCCCAACTCCTAAAGATGATATTGACGGCAGTATGGTTGCAGGTATATTCTATAATGAAGATAATCTTCAACGAATTGTAAATTACTGTGAGAAAGATGTTCTTGCAATTGCCCGGGTTCTCTTACGATTTAAGAATCTGCCTGAAATAGATGAAGATAAAATAGAATCTGTAACATTTATGTAATCAGCTGTTCCCCAATAACATCTTAAGATTTTTCACAATCTCATCAGGCCGGTCAGCATGGATCCAGTGGCCGGCCCCATGAACTTCTATAATTTCTGCTGCAGGAAAAACTTTTTGAATATCCCTGAAATCACCTGACGGAATATAATCTGAATCACCACCTTTGAGAAAGATAACCGGAAATCCTGAAATCTGTTGGCTGTAATCAGTCTTAAGTTCAATCCCTTCCATTATTTTATCAAGGTTTTTTAGCAATGATGAAGCATTCAATTTCCATAAAAAAGTATTATCTGTTGTCCTCTGGAGATTTTTAAGAATAAGTCCTCTCACCTTTTCGGAAGAGATCTTTTCCGATAAGATTTTTTCTGCTTCACTCCGTGTCGAAATTTTATTCAGGTCAAATGATAGCATTGCATTAAGAATTATAGAGTGCTGGGAATATACTGAATCTCTTCCGGTTTCATTAGTAAATGGAGAGATATCGGCAATCAGCAAACCGTTAAGCATTTCGGGCCATTTCAGGGCGAAAGAAATGGCTGTTTTTCCACCCATACTATGCCCGGCAAGGAAAAATTTCTTAAGCTTTAAATCACTTATCATTTCAAACAGGTCGTCTTTCATCGAGTCATAATCATGTATTTTGCTATGGGGAGACTGACCATGGTTTCGCTGATCTGGCAGATAAACTGTGAAACTGTCACTCAGACTTTTAGCAATTGTCACCCAGTTGTCGGATGATCCGTACAAACCATGAAGAATTATCAGAGGAGGTCCGTTGCCATATTTCCTGTAGAAGAGTTTCATCTGTCAGGTAGTCAGGCTAATTGACGCTTATACATCTGAATAGTATTTTCGAGTCCAAGATAGAGAGCATCTGAAATAAGTGCATGCCCGATTGAAACTTCCTCAATCCAGGGTATATTCTGATGAAAATATCTCAGATTATCAAGGCTCAGATCATGTCCGGCATTTAATCCTAATCCTGCTTTCCGGGCTATCTCTGCAGCCATTATAAACGGTTCAACAGCTTCGATGGCGCTCTTATTAAAACCTGAGGCATATGGTTCGGTGTATAGTTCAACCCTGTCGGTTCCTGTTAAAGCAGCATTTTCAATATTAACCGGATTTGTATCTACAAACAGGGATGTACGGATACCTTCTTTCCTGAATTCTGAAACAATTTCGGTAAGATAGATCCGGTTTTTAAGCGTATCCCATCCGGCATTTGATGTAATGGCATCATGAGCGTCAGGCACGAGAGTTACCTGATCGGGTCTGACCGATAGAACCAGAGTGATGAATTCTTTTGACGGATAACCTTCAATATTAAATTCAGTTGTAATAAGCGGTTTTATCTCCAGCACATCACTATATCTGATATGTCTTTCATCGGGTCGGGGGTGAACGGTAATACCATCGGCTCCGAAAAGCTGGCAATTTATTGCTGCAGTTAATACATTTGGAACATTTCCCCCGCGTGCATTTCTAAGAGTTGCTATCTTATTAATATTAACGCTTAACTTTGTCATTATATTAAATGTAAAAATTATCCGTATTGTAATTGTGGAGCAAAATTACAATAACTGGCTTTTTTTTTACTATTTTAGTTGAAAATAAAAGTGGTATGGTCGCTAAAGATTTAATATCCGAAGTTATCCCTTCCCTAAAGACATCCGATCTGGGACAGACGGCTTTGAACTGGATGGAGATATTCAGGGTATCACATCTGCCTATTGTCAATAACCAGGATTTTCTTGGTCTCATTTCGGATGCTGATATATATGATATGAATCAGCCTGAAGAACCGATTGGAAATCATGCTCTTACATTGTTTAAACCCTTTGTTGACGAAGAGCAGCATATTTTTGAAGTTATTGGCCTTGCCTCTCGTTTGAAACTGTCGATTGTACCTGTTCTTGATAGTAATAACCATTTTAAGGGTGTGATTACAACGAGCGACCTCATAAGGCATCTGGCAGGCATCTCATCAATGGATCAGCCAGGCGGGATAATAGTTCTTGAACTTATTGAAAGGGATTACTCGCTTTCTCAGATCGCCCAGATTGTAGAGAGTAATAATATAAAAGTACTCAGCATGTATATAACTTCTCCACCCGAATCAACTAAGCTTGAGGTAACTCTGAAAGTGAATACAGGCGATTTGATTTCGGTTATCAGAACCTTTGAACGTTATAACTATGAAGTTAAGACATGGGTTTCAAATAATGATTCGATGGACCACTTCTATTCTGAAAGATTTGACCTTCTGATGAAATACCTAAATATCTGAATAATGCTGGAGAGAGTAGCAATATATTTCAAAGATAATAATTTAAAAACCAGAGATGGAGTTGACAGACTGGTTGATGAGTTTTCCAGGAGAGGAATTAAAACCCGGATCTATCAGAAATTATTAAATCCGGTTACCGGCACTGGCTGGGAACCAATTGATAAGTCAGACAGCCTTTCCTTTAATTCAGAATTGGCCGATCTGGTTTTAAGTGTTGGTGGTGATGGTACCTTTCTGGAAACAGTACTTAAAGTAAAAGACCTGGGAATACCGATTGCTGGTGTTAACACAGGACGAATGGGTTTCCTTGCAAACATTTCGGCGGATGAAATAGGGCATTCAGTTGATATGCTACGTAGGAGTGAATATGAAATCATAGAAAGATGTCTTCTTGAAATTTCACAACCATCAGGTCTATTCGAAGGAAATTCTTCCTCAGCACTGAACGAGATAACTATTCAAAAGGCTGATCTTAGTATGATATCCATCAGCGTATTTGTCGATGAAACCCATCTGAATACATATTGGGCTGATGGATTGATAGTTTCAACTGCCACCGGGTCGACTGCCTATAACCTCAGCGTTGGAGGTCCGATATTATCACCGGAGGATGAGAGTATAATCATTTCACCTATTGCTCCGCATAATCTGACTATCAGGCCAATTATCCTTTCCGGGGAAGGCAAGATCAGAATGGTAATTGAAGGCAGGAGTAACGAGTATCTGGCCACATGCGACTTTCGGTCAAAGAAGGTGCCTTTCAGCGAAGAGATCCATATTGTAAGAGCTCCTGTAAAAATCAGAACAGTGATGTTAAAAGGAAGAGATTTTTACAGTACACTCAGAAATAAGCTTATGTGGGGAGCTGACCGGAGGAATTGAGATAAATTAGTATATTTGCTTTTGTAATAAAACCGAAATCCCTATGAAACGGTCCATTCTAACCATATTACTTTTTTGTTTCATTGTTTCATTTTCTGATGCTCAAATTTGGACATTAAAAAGATGGGAGGCAACTGCAGGTCTAGGACCTTCATTTTTCTTTGGCGATATAGGTGGGTATTCACAAACTGAAAACATTCTCGGACTTCGGGATATAACCATAAAGCAGACAAGATTTGACTTCAATGCTAATTTAAAATACAGAATTACTCAGACTTTAAACATCAGGCTGAGCTTTACGTCGGGATTTCTGCATGCAACTGATGTACGAGGGTCAAACGAGAACAGAGGATTTGAAGCCTCCACACTAATTATCGAACCTGCACTTATCGGTGAATTCTATTTTATTAAAAATAAAGCTGAAAACAGTTATCTTTTTACCAAAGGCAATCAATCTGGTTTCATAGGAATTTTTAAGTCGCTCGACTTTTATGTATTTACCGGAATAGGTGGACTTGGTTATTCGATAAAGGGAAATAGTAACCTTGAGAATTATGGCTTTAATCCCGGAGGATTTACTGCTGTGATCCCGGTTGGCCTTGGTAGCACACTAATTTATTCCCCAAATTTTAATTTTGGAGTTGAATTAACCGGCAGATATTCATTTTCTGATAATCTAGATGGTTATTCCAATGTACAATATTCCCGCTCGAATGACGTTTATTATTTTTTCAATTTCACGATTACTTATAAGCTGAAGACTGGATCAAATGGGTTGCCATCCTTCAGATGATAAAGAGCTGGATCCCTTTTAATGAAAAGAATACACTGGTTATTAATATTTTTATTTCTGACACTCTCCTTATCCGGTCAGCGTAATTCCGATTATGGAGTATTTGCAGGGGTCTCCTCGTACATTGGCGATATAAATCCTGACAGGCTTTTGTATTCACCCCTCCCGGCCGGCGGAATTTTCTACAGATATAACTTAAATCCGCGACAGGCTTTAAGAGCCAATCTGTTCCTTGGGGGTATTCGGGCAAACGACCTTGATTTTAATAATGCTTTTCAACAGGCAAGAGCAGCATCATTCTCAGGTACTGTAGGCGAATTGGCTGTCCAGTTTGAATTCAATTTCTTCCCCTATTCAACACAAGGAAAGCGATGGAATTTTACTCCCTATTTCGCCGCTGGTGCAGGAATTGCCTTTGTCAGTACGGTATCTTTTACATATGTACCTGTTATTCCCTTCTCATTTGGTTTTAAAGTTAATGTCTATAAAAATATCGGATTGGAGGCCGAATATGGTTTTCGTAAAACTTTTTATGATAACTTTGACGGCGTAAAAGATTTGGTTGCCCCGTCAGATTATTCATGGATTCATAACAATGACTGGTACACTTTCACAGGAATAGCAGTCACATGGAAAATCTATAATAAATTGGCCGGTTGTCCTGCTTATGGCGAAGTGGATTCTAAAAGGAAACGCTAGGTTATGCAGTTAAGGAAACAGATAGATAGCAATAAATTGCCTTCACATGTGGCAATTATTATGGATGGAAACGGGAGATGGGCACGGCAACGGGGCCTCGATAGAATATTTGGGCATCAGCAGGGCGTAAATGCAGTAAGAGAAGTAATCGAAACCGCTGCAGAGCTTGAAATCGGATTTCTTACCCTCTACGCTTTTTCGAACGAAAACTGGGGAAGACCTGATGAAGAAGTATCTGCTTTAATGGGAATAATGATTCAGTCGCTTAGTAATGAGACAGAAACATTATTAAAAAACAACATCCGGCTCAAAGCAATAGGTGATATGGACCGGCTTGCAGATGATGTAAGAGAAAGGCTCTTTGAAACAGTAAAACTGACTTCTGTCAGTACCGGACTTACCCTGATCATTGCACTTAGTTACAGTTCACGCTGGGAGATTACAATGGCAGCAAGAAAAATATCTACTGCTGCGAAAAATGGAACTCTTAATCCCGAGTCAATTACTGAAGAGGATTTTGAAAAATACCTTAACACCTATGGAATCCCTGATCCCGAACTGATGATCAGAACCAGTGGTGAGTTACGAATAAGCAATTTCCTTCTATGGCAGGTAGCTTATGCTGAATTCTACTTTACTGAAACACTATGGCCTGATTTTGGTAAAGATGATTTTTATAATGCTATAATTGACTTCCAGAAGAGAGAACGAAGATTTGGAAAAACGAGTGAACAAGTTTCGGAAAAATGATAAAATAATGGTGATCAAAAAAATTAGAAGGACTTTTGTAGTTACATTTCTGGCTCTTTTGAGCCTTTCATTAAATGCTCAGGAAAAGCAGAAAATTGTCGATTTCATGACGGTTGAAGACTACATCATTGGAGGTGTGACAGTAACGGGAGTCAGATTTCTTGATACAAACGCACTTATCGGAATTTCCGGACTGAGAATAGGACAGTCTGTTACTATTCCGGGAGATGCTGTGACTACTGCTGTGCAGAAATTGTGGCAACAGGGGCTGTTTTCCGATGTCAGAGTCTCTATATCAAAGGTCCTTTCGGATACAGTTTATCTTGATATCAACTTACAGGAAAGACCAAGGATATCATCCATAAAGTTTAATGGACTGAAAACCTCAGAGATAACAGATCTCAACAAGAAGATAAATCTTCCCATAGGATCACAGGTAACACCTTACTTGCTTAATACAGCCCAAAAAATAATTATAGACCATTTCGTAGAAAAAGGTTTCCTGAACACACAGGTCAATTATGTTCAGAAAGATGATCCTGACCAGCCGAATAATGTCATTCTAAACGTGAACGTCGACAAAAAAGAAAAAGTAAAGATTGCAAACATCACTTTTGTCGGAAATGAGTACTTCGAATCCTCAAAGCTCCGGAGAAAATTAAAATCGACAAAGGTGAAGAATCTTAATTTTTTCAGGGCTTCAAAGTTTATCAGCGAAAAGTTCATTGAAGATAAACAGAAACTTACTACTTTTTATAATGATAACGGATTCAAGGATTTTACTATTCTCTCGGATTCCCTTTATACAGTTTCAGAAAACCGCGTAGGTTTAAAGATAAGAATTGATGAAGGGAAACAATACTTCCTTAGAAATGTGGATTGGGTAGGTAACAGCGTATATAAGAAGGAGGATCTTAAGAAAGTATTTAATGTTGATAAAGGAACGGTCTATAACCAGTCGCTTATCGACGACAGACTGAACGGGTCTTCAGGTGCCCAGGACGCTGTAAGTAATTTATACCAGGACAATGGCTACCTGTTTTCAAGGCTCACACCCGTTGAATCAAAAATTGATAATGACTCTATCGACCTTGAAGTCAGAATTTATGAAGGAGATCAGGCCTATCTCAATAATGTTCTGATTACTGGTAATACCAGAACAAACGAACATATTGCCCGCCGTGAACTCTATACATTACCGGGAGACCTTTTCAGTAAAACTAAGATTATGAGGTCTATCCGTCAGTTAGGAGTTCTTGGTCATTTTGACCCTGAAAAGATCAATCCGACCCCCCTTCCTGATATTACAAACGGAACAGTTGATCTCCTTTATAAGCTTGAAGAAAAAGCAAATGACCAGTTCGAGATCTCCGGCGGCTGGGGCGCAGGTATGCTTGTCGGTACTGTTGGTGTACGATTTAATAACGTTGCCATGCGTAACTTCTTCAACCTGAAGGAGTGGCATCCTTATCCTTCCGGTGATGGACAGTCAATAAGTTTAAGGGTTCAATCAAATGGTAAGATCTATACCTCATTTAATATCTCATTTGTTGAACCATGGCTTGGAGGAAAAAACCCCAATACATTCTCCGTTTCCCTGTACGAGTCAATTATGACAAATGGAAAGTCGGTAGGGGAGGATGGACGCCAGTCTATGATTATCCAGGGTGCATCAATAGGATTAGGAAAAAGGCTCTCATGGCCTGATGACTACTTTTCACTCTATGGTGAATTAAACTATCAGAGGTATAATTTGAATAACTATACTGTTTACTCATTCCTTTTTGATAACGGTACCTCCAACCTCTTTAGCTTTACAACAAAACTAACCAGGTTTTCTACAGGTCCTAACCTGATATATCCTGAAAGCGGGTCATCATTTACCCTTTCGCTACAGGTAACTCCGCCGTATTCGCTTATAAGCGGCCAGAATATGAAAGATGTTTCAGATCAGGTGAAGTACAAGTGGATTGAATTCCATAAATGGACATTTAAGTCAGATTATTATTATCCACTGACAAAGAATAATAAATTAGTTCTCGATGCACGTTTTAACTTCGGGTATATAGGGTATTATAATAAAGATATAGGGCCATCTCCTTTTGAGAACTTTTCAGTAGGTGGTGATGGTATGACGGGTTATAGCTTTTATGGTCGTGAAATGATAAAATTAAGGGGTTATGGATCTGGTAGCGATGGAGTGGGATCACTCACGCCAAGCGACCCACTTAAACCAAATGTACCATCAGGAAACGTCTATTCAAAAATCACTTTGGAACTTCGATATCCTGTATCTCTGAACCCTCAGGCTACCATATACGTTCTCACATTTCTCGAATCCGGAAGAGCCTGGTATTCGCTCAGTGAATATAATCCGTTTAAAATGAACCGTGCGGCAGGTATCGGTGTCAGAGCCAATCTACCGATGTTCGGATTGCTTGGTGTTGATTGGGGTTATGGTTTCGACCCTGTTCCTGAGCCTTCATTATATCCAAATGCTAATAAATCACAATTCCAATTTACTATTGGTCAAGAGTTTTAATTAAGTAATTAATATTTACTGTTATGAAGAAAATTGGGGTATTCATTGGATTAATTATTCTGACTTCGGCGATGGCTATAGCTCAGAAATATGCTTTTGTTGATTCTGAATATATAAGGAAAAACATTCCTGCATTCACCACTGCCCAGGATCAACTCGACAAACTTTCCAAACAATGGGAAAAAGAGGTTGCTGACGGTTATGCTGTTGTTGAACAGATGTATAAATCATATCAGAATGAGTCAGTTCTTCTTTCCCAGGATATGAAGACCAAAAGGGAAGAAGCAATCATTGCTAAGGAAAAAGAGATGAAAGACCTTCAGAATAAGTATTTTGGCGTGGATGGAGATCTTTTTAAGAAAAGAGAAGAATTGGTTAAACCAATCCAGGATGAGATTATAAAAGCTATAAAAGAGATTGCTGTTGATGGAAGTTATGCTGTCATTTTTGATACGGCAGCAGGTGGCAATATACTGTTTGCCAACCCCAAATTTGATATCAGCGATCAGGTTCTTGAAAAATTAGGTTATAAAAATTAATTAATTACTTTTGCATAAATTGTTTAATAAAATTATTTAAAATGAGAAGATTTATAAGTATAGCATCGTTGATGATTGTCGTTGCTTTGGCTGGACAAAGTGCAATTGCTCAGAACTTTAAGTTTGGGCATATAAACAGTGATGAACTCATTCAATCAATGCCGGAATATGATTCAGCCACCGTTAAACTCGAGAAATTCCGTAAAGAACTCGTTAATGCCCTTGAATTGATGCAGGTTGAATTGAATACTAAAAGTGAGGCATATCAAAAAGAGAATAAAAATCTTAGTGATATCGTGAAACAGACAAAAGAACAGGAACTGATGGATATGCAGAAAAGAATTCAGGACTTTCAGACAAATGCTCAGACACAACTTCAGAATAAACAGACAGAAGTTTTCCAGCCTATTTATACCAAAGTTGACAAAGCAATAAAGGATGTGGGTAAAGAGAATGGATTTTTCTATGTATTCGATGTTGCTAAAGGTGCACTGCTATATTTTGATGAAGCAAAAAGTATTAATGTTATGGCTCTTGTAAAAACGAAACTTGGGTTAAAATAATTCATAAATCTTAATTCAATGACCATCCTCCAGCTGGCGGATGGTCATTTTTTTAATATACCTGTAAAGTGAAAGAACAACCAATTGGAATTTTTGATTCAGGCGTTGGAGGACTAACTGTCGCTCATGCAATTAAACAGATTTTGCCAGGCGAAAGCCTCATCTATTTCGGTGATACAGCTCATCTGCCATATGGAGATAAATCGGCAGAATCTATCAGATACTACTCTCAGCGGATTACTGAATTCCTGCTGGAACATAATTCAAAAGTTGTTCTTGTTGCCTGCAACTCAGCGTCTGCCTCGGCATTCGATTCACTTAAGAAAGAATTTGAAAAAAAAACCATACTTATTGATGTTATCGACCCGGTTGTAGATTATCTAAGTACAAGAAGTTTTAATAAAATAGGAGTCATCGGGACAAAGAGGACAATCAGTTCGGGAACTTATGATAAGAAAATAAAGGAAAAATCACCATCAACCACCGTTGTCTCAATGGCAACTCCCTTACTGGTTCCGATGATCGAAGAGGGATTTATATTCGACGATATCAGTAATGCAATTATTCGCACTTATCTGTCAAATGAATCTCTTGCCGGAATACAGGCATTAATTCTTGGATGTACACATTATCCGATAATTAAAAACCAGATAAGTAAAATATTTAATTTTAATGTAGAAGTTATCGATTCCGCCAGAATTGTTGCATTGATCCTAAGAGATGTGCTGGATAAAAACAACCTTTTAAACGATTCCGGAAATGTTAAGGACCAGTTTTTTATTTCAGACTATACAACCTATTTTGAAAAGATTGCCCGAATGTTTTTTGAGGGAGAAATAAATCTTAGTAAAGCCGATATCTGGAGCTAGTTTTTCTCCTCAATCACCCCATCCATTAATCTACCTCACCCCAACCCCTCTGCAATAGGTTTTGCTGATATTAATTATATCTTTGTTCCAGACAACAACCAAACAAAGATACGATGAAATCACAAACCATCGACAATCGGCTGACTGCAATAGCATTCTACAGAGTAAGTACCGACAAACAGACTAATGATCGGCAATTTAGCGATGTTCAGCAGTATTGCAAAGCTTATGGTTATATATTATTGAAGGAATTTCAGGAAACAATTTCAGGTGCGAGCAAACTGAGTCAGCGTAAAGAACTATGTCAGATGCTTGAGTTCGTTGAGGCTAACAGACCAAAATATGTCATCTGTAGTGAACTTTCGAGATTAGCAAGGTCACAGGATGCCATTACAATCATAAAGGATTGGACTAGTAAGGGTGTTTGCTTTGTCTCATTAAAAGAAAATATCAGAACCCTTGATGAGTCAGGGAAGACTAATCCAATGACTGATTTACTGCTATCCATTATGACAGCATTGAACATCTTCGAGTTGGAAACTATTAAGTACAGGGTTCGCAGTGGTCTGAGTAAAGCTATTTATGAAAATAAGAATTGGTCAGGTAGTGTGCCTTATGGTTATAGGTCAGTTGCTAAGAAGCTGGTTGTTTACGATGATGAGGCTGAGGTAATCAGAATGATGTTTCAGAAATACGCTGATGGTTGGGGTACGTTGAAGATCGCAACACATTTAAACCGTCAGGGTGTACAGACAACCATTGGAAAGTTCTGGCGTGACCAGAAGATTTATAAGATTCTCAGTAATCCTGTTTACGTTGGTCGGCGTAGGTGGAACGATGAACTTTTAGAACAGGCTGAGTTAAGAATTATTGATGAGCAGACATTTACTGTAGTTGCTGAGAGATTAAAGAATAACGGCAATACAAGTGACCTGAATAGGAAGAATAAGCACAATTATTTACTTACAGGTAAAATTAGGTGCGAGTGCGGGCAACATTTCGTAGGTCAGAAGAATGAGAAATATATCTGCAAATCCAATAAATATGCGGGCGGTTGTAAAATTAAGCAGGTAAATAAGGATTGGATTGAAACGCAGGTGAAACAAGAGTTATTTATCAACTATGGAAGCCTTTTGGATGATAATAAGAAGATTATTGATAATACAGCATCACTTGAAACGGAACTCAGTGAGATTGCAGTAAAAATCAACAAAGAGAGGTCGCATCAGAATTATCTCATTAATAGTATCAGCAGGATAGGTGAGCAGAAGTTTAATGAAAAGTTCGATGCTAGCGTGTCATATCTGAATACTCTGTCATCCAAAAATGATGAAATCAATAAAAAGTTGAAAGCATCCCAGCAGTTTAGCAAACTTATTGCTCCGTGGGGTATGCAAGTAGTATCTTCAAATACAGTCATTCCTGTCATCGGTACAGGTGAATTGAAAATTGACAAAGAACTTATTCAGGCAGCGGTTGAAAGGATTGATATAAATAATGAATCTATAAAAGTGAACCTTGTGAATGGTAATAGCTTCAATCTGCCAAGAGTGATTGTCAAGAGAGGAAGACAGCCGAAGAAATAAGAGATAAAAAAGGAATCAAAACCCTGTAAACTGTTCAATAAAATGCCTGCCTGATTCGTCACCGGGGGAATTAACAAATTTCTGTAGCTTGCCTGATGGATGCGGGTAAACAATCCATTCGTCAAGATGGATGTCAAACAAGGAAAATTCTGTAAGTCCCTAACCCCAAAAACGGGTTTTGCCTGCAATCCTGAACCTGGTGGGTCAACAAATAGCATTGTTACGCACAAAATGTTTTGAACTGATTTTGAACTTTAAGAAGATTATTTGCTGGCTCTATTCAATGGAGCCAGTTTTGTTCTAATGCCAAGGGAAGTGGTAATAATACTTCAAGAAATTTTATCTTCCAATTTCCTTATTGTATTTATAACAAAAGTAAACATCTCGTCATAATTCTTGGAATAAGAATAAGCCAATCTAGTTACTGTTCCTTCGATTCCATCTTCATGTATATCAAAACTAAATGCTTCAAGACTTTTTAATACCGCATCTTTAAGATGTCGTTGAGATTGATCTAAACTTTCTATCGCAGACTGGCGAATCTCCCTTAGTTGGGCATTTGTTAATTTCGAATTGACTCTTCCCAATTTTATTTTATTTGATACTTTCTTATCACTAAAATGCTTATACATAATAAATAGTTTTATTTTTCCCCGGAATGGTCATGCACATTACACCAAATATAAACTTACTAAAAATTTGTAGGTGGTTTCTATTTCCATTTAATTAATTTCATTCTCAATTTTTGAGAGTAAATCACGGGTAAAAGTAAATATTTCGTTTGCGCTTTTGTCCGGACGTTGTATTAATATCTCTATCATATTTTCAACATCATCATTTTCTCGAGTGTTTACATCAATAACTTCCATAGCAGCCAGGATAGCATAACGGAGTTCACTTCGAGCACAACCTATATGGTCCTTTATGATGTAATGTAATTCTTTGAGTTTTTCTTCAGATAATCTCTTATTAACTTTTAAATTCTTGATCTTTTTAGCAACAGCCTTATCAGTAAAATATTTATACATGCCAGTATGTTTTTGTTATAATATTTTTAAAAACTAAATATACTGCAGATGAAAAGATCCCGGAATTTCTCGGAATGGATCAGACATGTCGAGGTGCCTACAATCGTAAACTTACAAAAAACTTAATTGGTTTCAATTAATTATTAGATATTGATTCGGATCTCAGCTTTCCATGATAAAAAATGGAGCCAGGCACATGAGAAACTATATTGGTAAATTTAGCCTGCCAAAAACAACAATTATATGGTACTCTTTATATTCTTAGTTTTAGAGGGGAGATTTCTCTCATACGGAATTTCTCCCACGTCTTAATCTTTGCCAGTTTTGTATTTAAAAAGTCCGGGTGACAAATCAAAAGGAAGCCTGTTTCTAGCCTATTCTTGGCACGATCTTTTTCGGGCAATAATAAACTCATTTGCAGCTACGTACAATCGGGCAGATTTAGTATCTTAGGATGACCTAAAACCAGCATGATGAAACAGATGTCTGCGAAGGCTCGTAAAGAGTTACTAAAACATTATGAGTCTTTGAAACTACCCCATGATATAGTCAGGGAGAAGATTATGAAGGCGCTGAAACTTGAGTTTATGATGCCTGAGTTAATAGATGTCTTTAGTGATACATTTACTTATACGCTGATTAATCCTTTAAATAAATCTGAGTCCTTTCATCGAGTGGAATATTTAATTTTTTCGAATGAAATTGTAATTGATTGGGAAAGCTCAAAAAGGATTAGACCACCCAAACAATAAATATTCTAAAATTAAAATTCTAAAACATTTGGAAATAAGTAATACTTTTATTACTTTTGCCATGAGATTTCAATTGAGATCTTTTGTTCTTTGAAAATATTAAAAATGGAATTATCATGAAGGTATCTGAATTAATTAAGATCCTGAAGGAAGATGGCTGGACCCACTTAAGAACAAAGGGAGATCATCAACAATTTAAACATCTTGTTAAAAAAGGATTGGTTACCGTTTCTGGGAAACTATCCGATGATGTTAAAAAAGGAACTTTAGGAAGTGTATTGAGACAAGCCGGACTTAAATAGTTCGGCTGGTCTTAGTACCAGATACTGACCGTAATATATATTCTTCGCCAAGATTACTAAAACAAACCTGACCAGAGAATCAAGATAATGGTTAAAAAACACAAATCCTGACAAAAAAAGCGACACGATGAAAGAATCAAAAACACACACCGCAAAAAATATTGTAGTTATCTTGGAAAAATCGGAAACCAACTATTCAGCCTATATACCAGAATTGGATGGCTGTATAGCGACTGGGGAGAATATCCAGGAGACCGTAAACAATATTGAAGAGGCAGTAGCATTTCACCTTGAAAGTATGAAAGAAGAAGGTTTAAAGGTTCCTGAATCTTTTAAAAATGATTACAAATTTTCCTATAAAATTGATTTTGAATCATTATTTGACTGGTTTTCAGGAGTTTTGACTAAATCTGGCATATCAAAACTGACAGGGATGAATCAAAGCCTATTAAGTCAATATGCAAATGGCATCAAAACACCAAGCATTAAGCAGACCAAAAAAATTGAAAAAGCGATACATAGTTTTGGTGAAGAATTATTAAGCATCCAATTTTAAGTATTTTCATATTAAAGAACCCGGCATAATCATGTCGGGTTTTTTATTATCTTAGATTGTCTAAATCAAAGTAGTAAATATGCCAACTGGAAAGAAGGAAAGATTCAAAAAATTTAAACTGAAAAGACTTGATTGGTGGAATAGAGGGGCTATTATAATCGCAATTATTGCAGGTATAATTGGAATTTGTAATATTTGTTATACAAGTTTTCTAAACTATAAATTGAATAAACTTAATTATAGTCCTCAGTTAATTGTTTCAAAATGTCAATTAACTGACTATAAAAAACTTGGTTCAACTACTTCTCAATACTCAGTAAGAGCTATAATTACGTTAAAAAATATTGGTAATAATAATGCCCATTTGATGATGCAAGTATCTATTTGTATACCAACTGGGGAAGATTTTTTAAGAAATGAGAAAAATAAAAAGGAGTTTGCAAAAGATGTGAGAGATGCACCAAGAGAATATTATTCCGATAAACAGATTTATCCAACCCAAGAAATTATAGTGTCACCTTTAGTTGAAGGTCTTAATTCAGCTGATAGTATTTTTACTTTACATTTTTGGTTTGTTTACAAAAACGATAATGGTATAATTTATGATTCTTATTATTGGTATAGTGGTAAAATCATAGAAAATCCTGAAAAACCAATTTGCTTTGATAGTGAGAATAATTCATTCCACATATATTGTTGGTGGGAAAGTTGGAGAATGCGACACATTTATAAAATAAATGTATCAAAAAGAAAAGGAAGCGGCATCTCCTGATTGAAAAGTCTCGCTGCATTTCGTGCTTGTCGCTGCAAAGTGAAGTAGGTACCGCAGATATCAAATATCGTAAATATTTTGATCCAACAATAACAATTTTTTATTCAAATGTGGCATTTCTAGTTTTCATTTAATAAAATAATGAAAACATAGTTGCTTAAGATTTTAACTTTCTCAGGAAAGGTTTTTTGAGAAATTGTATTTGAAATAGGTAAAGAAGGCTCAGGACTTACTAAGTCTGTTAAGTTAAGTAAATAATTGATCTTAATAGCATATGCTACATTTTCTGTCTGTAAATGTTTTGCAGAAACAATCCCAATTATATTTCCTTGATTATCAAACAAAGGACCTCCACTATTACCTGGCTGAACAGGGGCAGAGATTTGATACATTGAGATGTCTCCCTCATATCCAGTTCTTGAACTTATTATTCCATTTGTAAGTTTAACTTCTTCTCCCATTGTTGCTGTCAGGGGAAATCCAAGTACAAATATACTTTCGCCAACATCAGCGGTATTTTTTCTAAGAAGAAAAGGTAAGGTATTAAATTCTTTAAACCTTGAATCATCTATCTTAATAATAGCAAGGTCATTTTTGGGATCTGTAACTACAACTGATGCTTTATAGGAGACATTAAAATCTTGATTAACACCCTTAACCATTATAGACTTGGCTCCTTCAATAACATGATAATTTGTGGCAATGAGTCCAGAACTCGATATAGCAAATCCAGTGCCCGAAGAAGGACTATTATCTGTTTTACTTCCAGACTCTTTGATTGCTTGGGCAATATCCGACTTTGTGGGAAATATTTTTATCCATTCTTGTCTTGCATAAACTTTATAATTAAATTTTAAGATATCTGCCATTGTAAGTGGCTTATTTTCCATAATTTCTTGATTACTAAGTTGTCTTACCCATTCAAAATTCCCTTCTGAATCAATCCTGATTTTTTGTCCATTAAACAAATATATATCTGGATTTGTTGTCGAAAAGACATCACATGGGTCGGCATTAATATGATCAACAGAAGTTGGGATACCAACTCGAAGAAAACAAGAATTCCTCCTTATTATAGCAACATTTTGACCTTCTGGTGAACCAATATCATAAGTTGAGGTTTGACCTAAAATACTATTAATTTGGTAGTTTTTGACAATATAGATTCCCATTATTGGATCATAGTTTTCAATCCTCCATAAAATATATCCTTTTAAGTCATCTTCCGACGCAAGTTTATTTTGAGCAGTAAGAGTGACCATCCATATTAAAGAAGAAAATAGAGCTATTAATTTTTTCATCATCTTAAACCAAAAATTAGCTAAACAACAATTTTTGTTTTTATTATATACTATTTAAACAAAAGCAACACCCCCCGAAAGAACGCTAAGCTCTGACTATTGGTTTTAATAAATAGGAAATGCCGCTAAGTAAAATTCGTAAGAAAAATCATTAAATCAAAATCTTTTATTGTTACCAGTTGCAATTACTGGGCAACGATATGAAGTTTATGATAATATGTCATAATCACCCAAGAGGTAATGTACAACCAAGTGGATCAGATGCGAAGATTACTCAGAAAATCAAAGAATCTGGGAATTTTATGGATATACAGCTACTAGATCATAGAGTGTTTAATTTCCAAAAGTTCAGCCTCTGTTAATTTCGGATTAACTCTGCCTAATTTTATTTTATTTGATATTTTCTTCCTTAAAATGCTTATACATAATAAATGATTTTGAGAATTATTTTATTAAGAGTTTAAATTAGTTTATCTGCCGTTATAATCACCTAATAGGCATTGGATATTTTGAAATTCATAAAGACCGGAATGCGACAAGAACTGTATTTATCTCGGAATGATCAAACATGTCGAGGCGCCTACAATCGTAAACCTACAAAAAACTTAAGTGGTTTCAATGAATAATGAGAGATAGATTAAGATCTAAGCATTCCTTTAAAAAAAGTGCCACCAGGTATACGAGACACTAATATGGGTAATTTTAACCTGCTGAAATCAACAATATAGAAAAAAAGAGTATATTTATTTATATTGTTGTTTTCATAGGGTTATTTTTACCCATTTCATACTCTTTAATATATTTTGACGCGGTCTTCCTGGTAACTTTAATACTTGGCGGAATCTCAAGTATAATCTGGACTATCGGTTTTTCAGGATCTGCCTTGTATGCATCTATAACAGCCTGCCGTTTACTTTGCTGAATTCCTTTATTTGATTTACTATTATCTTTGCTGGTATTAACGCTCCCAGCTTGAAGTCCAAGGTAATAAGAGATAGTTTTCTC
>PLNF01000018.1 GCA_003141715.1 Bacteroidales bacterium
TGCCTTTTGCAACCCGGACTATTCTGTCTTCGCATACAAAAGTCTATGAAAGAAGAATTTAACCCACTTATAAAATCTTGTGCCACCTGGACTGTTCCTGCTGCCGAGACAGAATCAATAGGGTTGCAAGCCGACGCTCGAGTTGTCGTGGTTTTTGCTCGCCACCCAGACAACTTTATCATGACATGACAAATCCTGCCCACTTATCAGGACCATGCCATCTGGACAGTTTCATCTTGACACCAAACGCTCGTCCATCTATCGGGACTTTGCAAAAACGCATGCCAAAACTGACACGGACGGCACCTAATTAAACCGCCGGGCCGTTAGCACAAATATTTCATTATGTGATGATTATGCCCTCGCATCGTGTTTAAAAAATTTTGCCTTGACAAGATAGTTACAGCACTTATACCGGGACCTGACCTCGCGCGACAGACAATCGGCCCTCCCGCCGTCACCTGCCAGCTTCTGTTAATATATTAACAATTCTGTTTTTTACCGGGACTCTCCCATCGCGCGACGAACAAATACTTGTGCTAACTTCTTCGGTTGAGACCTTAAACTAAAATATTACCCCGACATGAAAAAACATCTTGCCTTTATCGGACTTGTCCTAATAATAACATCCTGTTCAGGTAAAAAGGACTTCGAAAGAGTTAATTTTCTCAAAACAGATGGAATTGTAATTAACCGGGACAGAGTTATTGCTTATTTTCCAAAAGACTCTATCCCCGAAAATCGAATGAACGAAATAGTGGATACATTAAATTTAGGTATTATGCTGGCCAACAAATTTATTGGCGGTCCAATTGATTGGCAAGTTTTTAAAGATAAGAAACTGACCTATTATTTCAGCCCAGGATATTTTGTGTCACATACTTCGGAATCGGGAGAAATATTTATACCATATTGGCGTGTTAAGGAAAGTCAATCACCTTGGCTGCATGAGACGATGCATATCCTGCTTCGATCAGAAAAGGGACATTGGAATCCAAAATCCAATCCAATGAACTATTTTAAAATGCCGATGTGGTTCACGGAGGGTATGGCAGAATATCTTGCCATGAGGATTTCTTATGACAATCAATTACCTAAAGTAGATTTGTTTGATAGCGGCGGTTATATTACAGTAGACTCTGTTTGTAGAAGTAATCTCAAAAAAGAAAACGGCCCTTATATTCTGAAACATGTGGGAGAGACAGGGATTATTGCTAAACTTTTTGGTAAAAAAAGAGGAGAATACGCTCCAACATTTTATAACTCTTCTTGCTCATTTACAAAATACCTGGTAGAGACTTACGGATTAGATAAAATGCTCAAAGCAGTTTCAGATTATAAAAATGAACATAAAACTATTGAAAGATTGACCGGAAAAACCATGAAGGAACTTAAAAAAGAATGGCTAATAAAAATAAAACTGGACTAAAATAAAGAATAGAACTCTCTATGACGAAAGACCTTATCCAATACTTGTGCTAACACGGACGGTTGGGGTAATAAACTTGTCACAATTTTTGCGCGCCACCTTGACAACTTTATTTTGACGAATAACTTTTCATTCATCTGCCAAATTCGTGACTTCGGCTCTGGACAAATCCTGCAACCGGGACAATTATATCGTTCGCCGGGACTTGCAAAAATTACGCCATGGTGGCTTGCCCGCCGGGACAATTTTTTGGCTAAAGTACCGGGACTCGTATCGGCGGACTGCGCCACCAACGTTTACTCCCTCAACCGCCGGGCCGTTATACTTAAGCGTCAGTACATTACGAGACAACTTCTGCTTTGACAACAAACGCCTAAGTATAACCGCAAAGAGCATATTACTGACTGTATAGACAACACTCATGGTTTTTGCTCTCCGTTTATAAAATTTACCGTGACCATTAAACTTCGTACCTACTACCGGGACTAATACGTAATCGGCTTTTACCGTGACGGGACAACTTTCGTCCATTTACCGGGACTTGCAAAAACCGCGACACTCTTCCCAACAAAATATCTGAATTGTTATTTGGATCAATTTTTGCTGTTAACAAATTAACAATAAATATATAAGACCTTGACTTTAAACTATAAATATCATAACTTTGAGAATAATAACGGCCTCTATTTATAAACCTAAAAAATTACCACCCATGGTGAAAATAACTAAGACCCTTATTGCTATGCTAGCTTTTAGTAGTCTAGCTATCCTTACAAATTGTAACAAACAGGATACTCCATTAACAGATGGATACTATTCAGGATCGTTCAATTACCAGGGACAATTTATTTTTGATGCAATATTGTTCAATGGAGACAATTTTGAAGAGGCTGCATCCGGAGGAGCACAGAATCAGAAATTTCCTTGTTTAACAAAAGGAACATATCGAATAAAAAATGACATCATAACATTTACTCCAAATAATTCGCCCGTTTGCTCAAGTTCGGATTGGCTTTTGAAGGGAGAATATTCATTGATTCACGAGGATAATAAAATCACTTTCCAAAAAAGAACTGGACAGGATCTACAAATCTATACTTTAACTCAAATAATCGACTAACATTTACAAACCGGGACTAAACAGTTCTACATTGACCCAAGACAATTGTTTCATAGCGAGACAAATCCTGCCAATGACCATATTTTAACACACGCCTAAGTATAACACGGATGGTAGGCTTAATTGCCTTCGTCAGCCCTGACAGCCTGGTAATCAGCCCCAAAGTCTATGCGAGAAAGTTCATCATTAGTTATTACATTTTCGGTACCGCGACAAATCCTGCTGCCTTGACAAAGCCAATAGGGCTGCCGGCCGACGCGCTAGCTGTCATGGTTTTTGCATCGTCATCTGGACAATTTTATCATGACGTGACAAACCCTGCTCATTTATCGGGACTCAGCCATCTGGACAACTTTATCGTGACACGAAAATCCTGCCCATCTATCGGGACTTTGCAAAAACGCATGCCAACCCCGACACGGACGGCAACTAATCCTCACCACCGGGCCGTTAGGTGTTATAGTTTTGAAAACCGCCAGCCATTGCCGTTTATAGAATATATCATGACACGAAAATTTCACCCATTTATCGGGACTCAGTCATCTGCCAGTTTTATCTTGACGTGACCGGCTTGCGCCCTCGCACATTTGCATATGATAATTCACGGTTTTGTTCTGGAAGAGGATACAAAACCGGTTCATGAGCATCATCTGCAAGTCTCCCGACCCTGCGCAAGCCTTTACCCTGCTTTCTATCGGGACTTAAACTACAACACCTAACGGCATAAAGAAAATTTCTTACAGGGACCATTAATTTTGTTATCACTTAGACCAATTTATAAGAGAAGATTATTTGATCTTATTCTATCGTTTATTCAACGGTAAAGATCCATCATTAACCAAAAAAGTATTTTAAGACTTTTATAAATACAATACTTTTATAACGAGATAAAATCTATAAATAATAAATCTTATAATCCATGAAAGAATCAAAGCATGTACAATTAAATGTCACAAGGTGGAATAAATGGGCAAATTCGTATGATGGCAAAGGTTGGAGATATGTTTATTTAAGGAAGGCACAAAGCAGCTTGATTTCTTTATTGAATATTAAGGAAAATATGAATTTTCTTGATATTGGTTGTGGGACTGGTTGGGCAATTGGACAAGTCGCAAAATTAGTTGACTATAAAGGATCATTTTATGGGGTCGACTTATCTCCAAGAATGATTGAAAAAGCAAAAGAAAATTTTAAAGTCAATAATAATTTCCATTTTATTAATGCAAATTCAGAATCGATCCCGCTTGATGATAATTTATTTGATATCATCATTTGTACCAATTCTTTCCATCATTATTTAAATCCTAATAAAGCAATGAAAGAAATATTCCGTCTTCTCAAACCTGATGGAAAAATATTTATACTTGACCCAACAGCTGATTATTGGTTTATTAAGATTATAGATAAAATTATTAAATTAATAGAACCCGGACATGTGAAGATTTACAGTACAAAAGAATTTGAAAGTTTATTAATCAATGCAGGATTAAAATATATAGGTTGCAAAAAAACCATAACGCGAGAAAAAGTTCATATTGGAGAGAAATAAAATGTAAAGACAAACTGACTGTACGACAAAAGGAAAATTGCTACAACACCTAACACGGACGGTTTAATTAATTGCCTTTTGCAACCCGGACTATTTTATCTTCGCATTCAAAAGTCTATGAGAGAAGAATTTAACCTACTTATTAAATCTTGTGCCATACGGACAGTTCCTGCTACCAAGACAAAGTCAATAGGG
>PLNF01000102.1 GCA_003141715.1 Bacteroidales bacterium
GCATTGTTATTTACCGTTTACAACATTGTCACATGAATAATATTTCCACTAATTTTACACTGATAAATTAATGTTTAACCCTGAAGCGCTTCTCACATGCTTCTCAAATAGAAAATATGTTCTTTGAGTATCAGAGTGTAACCCGTTGATTTAAAATAAAAAAGAGAGCTATTTCTAACTCTCATTTTTGGTGCCCAGAACAAGACTCGAACTTGCACACCGTAACCGGCACCAGCCCCTCAAGCTGGCGTGTCTACCAATTTCACCATCTGGGCGGGATGGGGTAGTGCCCAGAACAGGACTCGAACCTGCACATCATTACTGACACTAGTCCCTGAAACTAGCGCGTCTACCAATTTCGCCATCTGGGCGGGAAAAGATAGCGGCTGCAAAAATATAAATAAAAATGAAATATAAGAAAAAAGATTTGAAAATCCTTTTGGTGCTGGGTACTGGGTTTGAGCAGTTCTCAGTATACAGTGAATAAGCCTGAACCCAGTACTGAGGACTGAAAACCGAGATCACCTGTCAAAGCTCAGAAGCTTTATATGATTCATCTCTTCAAAATACCTGAAATAGTAATAGAGTTTGTAATTAACATCAATCCCGTAGTCAGTATTTGGATTATAATCTATATAATTTTCGTACAGGCCATTATTGTTTGAAATCATATACCTCAAGTTCCATTCTGCCACATAAAAACGGTTTTTTTGAATATAATAGTCATTTGAGTAAAAACTCTTTGGAGGTTTAGTCAAAAGCCATGTCTCAAAACCCGGGTCCAGGATAATTAACCGGTACTCCAGGCTATCTACGGAAAGAGTGTCAGTTTTTGTGCCTTCCCTCTCCTTTTTTCTCTGGCTGAATCCAACTGTCTGAATTGCAACCAGAATTACCAGTATTAAAAAAACAGTTTTCTTCATTTTATAAAATTTCCATTTAAACTATTAATTACTATAAATGTTAACAAAAAATATACCAATTAAATATTCTTTATTAATTAAAAGTATATTTTTGCTCCCTGATAATAACTTTATGAATAAACGGATAAAAAGGCTTTTGTGGTGTATTAAGCATCTGGATTACAGGTCTTTATTATCTTTATATGGAAGTTCTGATCAATAAAAGATATACGGACCTGCAAAACGATGCAGGTTTTTTTTTAATAAACTAGTTATATGAAAATTATGAAATTTGGGGGGACTTCAGTGGGAAACCCTGACAGGATTAAGGCGCTGATACCCTTAATAAATGACGATGAGAGAAAGATCGTCGTTTTGTCTGCCATGGCAGGAACTACTAACAGCCTCGTTGAAATAACCGACCTGCTGTACGCCGACAATATTAATGAAGCATCAGTTAGAAATAACAATTTAAGATCAAAGTATCATCAAATAGTTGAGGAGCTTTTTGCCACTGAGAATTTTAAAAAATCCGGACACGAACTGATTGATTCTCATTTTGAGTATATCAGGAATTTTACACTCAGGGTATTTACAAAGCTTCAGGAAAAAGCAATTCTTGCCCAGGGAGAGCTAATATCCACTTCAATATTCCATCTTTTGCTCCAGGAAAACAATATTAAATCAATCCTTTTACCGGCTTTAAGTTTCATGCGAATCGATAAGGATAGAGAGCCTGATTCCTTTTACATTGAAGAAAATATTGAACGGGAGCTTAGAAACTACCCGTCAGAAAATATTATTATCACCCAGGGATTTATCTGCAGAAATGCTTACGGGGAGATCGATAATCTGAAACGGGGCGGCAGTGATTTTACTGCATCCTTAATTGGAGCTGCCGTCAACGCCTCCGAGATTCAGATCTGGACTGATATTAACGGGTTTCATAATAACGATCCCCGATTTGTCGAGAACACAAAAGTAATACGTGAACTATCGTTCGATGAAGCAGCCGAGCTAGCTTATTTCGGTGCAAAAATACTTCACCCTTCGAGTGTTAATCCAGCCCGTGAAAAGAACATACCTGTAAGGCTTAAGAACACAATGGAACCTGAAGATCCCGGTACTCTGATAACATCTTCATCAATCCTTCAGGATTATAAAGCTGTTGCAGCAAAAGACGGGATATCTGTATTAAGGATCAGATCCGACAGGATGTTAATGGCTTATGGATTCCTGCGTAAAATATTTGAGATCTTTGAAGCTTACAGGACACCAATCGATATGATTACAACATCGGAAGTTGCTGTATCAATCACAATCGACAATCCGGAGTTCATTAAAAAAATAGCAAAGGACCTCAAAGAACTGGGAACTGTGGAAGTTGAAGAAAATCAGACAATTGTATGTATTGTCGGAGATTTCCGTACTGAACGGACGGGTTCAGCACCTGAAATATTTGAAGCATTGAACACCATACCTCTGAAGATGATATCATATGGAGGAAGTCCGAACAGTCTGTCACTGCTGATCGATACTTCAAACAAAAAAGAAGCCCTGAGATTACTCAGCAAACATCTTTTTAAATAGAGCCGTTGTGCCGTTGCGCCTATTCCTTAGGTGTACTTTGTCTTATCTTACTGTGCTTTACTCCATAGAAGAAATAAATACAGAATCCGATAGCCATCCAGATAACAAGTCTTAACCATGTATCGAGTGGCAGGGATACCATCTGCAAAAAGCATATTGATGCGCCGAGAATAGGAACCAGGGGAACCCATGGTGTTTTAAACGGACGTTTAATATCGGGTTTGGATTTTCTTAGCACCAGTACACTCATACAGACGATTATAAAAGCAAGAAGAGTGCCTATTGAGACCAATTCTCCAAGTATGCTTATTGGTAGTATTCCTGCAATAATCATGGCGACCGTTCCGGTAATGATTGTACTTACATACGGAGTCTTAAACCTTGGATGAACCTTGGAGAAGACGGGTGGCAGCAAGCCATCTTTTGACATGGAGTAGAATATTCTGGGTTGTCCCAGAAGCATAACAAGAATAACAGAACTTAATCCGGCGATAGCAGCGATCTTTACAATAGGTCTGAGCCAGAACATCCCCTTGCCCATGGCATCGACACCCACTGCAACAGGATCAGCTACATTTAAAGTAGTATAGCTAACAATGCCGGTAAGTACAATTGCAACCAGAATGTATAAAACTGTAGAAATTCCGAGAGATCCAAGAATACCTATCGGCATATCGCGCTGAGGATTCTTTGCCTCCTGAGCCGCAGTAGAAACTGCATCGAACCCTATGTATGCAAAGAAGATAACTCCTGCTCCTCTCAGAACTCCGCTAATCCCAAATCTGCCAAACTCATGACTATATGCTTTCAGCCATCCCCAGAATCCGCCATATTGAGAAAATGGTGCAGCTTCAACTTTATTGACAGGAATAAAAGGATGCCAGTTCACAGATTTGACAAACATGAATCCTATGGCAATAAACAATATAATAACCGATACTTTAGTAATAACCATCACATTATTAAAATTTGCCGATTCGCGGATGCCAATCACCAGTAAAGTTGTTAATAATGCAACAATAAACATCGCCGGCAAATTAATTACACAGGTGACATGAGCCAACGTACCAACCTGAACTCCGGAAGCTGCCAGTGTCTGAGCAAAAGTAGCCGTAAGAGGTTTCCACCCCATATCAGGAACATTCACAAGTACAGAACCCACGGCCCCGGTAAACTGTGCCGGAATAAATATATGCAGGTCCTTAAGAAAACTGACAACATAACCCGACCATCCCACCGCAACGGTTGAAGCGGCAAAAAGATATTCAAGAATAAGGTCCCAGCCTATTATCCACGCAAGAAATTCGCCGAGTGTGGCATACGAATATGTATAAGCACTTCCGGCTATTGGGATCATGGAGGCAAATTCTGCATAACACAGACCCGCAAAACCGCAGGCAAGACCTGATATAATAAAAGATAATACAATTCCAGGACCGGCATACTGGGCTGCAGCCTGACCTGTAAGTACAAAAATACCTGCACCAATAATGGCTCCGATTCCTAATGTTGTAAGATTCAGAGGTGTAAGAGTTCTTTTTAAACCACCTGACTCCTGAGATTCACTGAATAGCTGAGGAAGTGGCTTTGTTATAAATAACCGGTTCTTTGACATCTGGTTTGTTTGAAAGTTTGGGATCGAAGTATAATTATTACAAACCTAACTTTTTTTTTGTAAAATATTGTACCTGATTATCAGAATTAATACTTATCTATCAATTGATTTTCTTCGTTTACCCCGGCCCCAAAGGGGAGCGAAGAAAATCAATTTACTCCCCTTGGGGATGGGGTAAATAAATTGATTTCCAAGCGACTTTGGATTTTATAATCATAATTAAAACCGCATTTCATGCTCAGATATATCATTCTGATAATTTCAGCTGTTCTACTCTCCTGTTCCCCTATTAGAACAGACCAGGATAAAACACCGGCAGAGGTTGCGGCGCTATTCAGAAACGATAAATTACACCTTACGGAAAAGGGCTATGCAGTTTGGACGGAAATTATTAAAAATTATATTAACTTTGCACTCCAATAAAAAGAAGCGCTCATAATGATAAAGATAACTTTTCCTGACGGATCGGCACGAGAGTATAATGAAGGAATCAGCAGTCTTGAAGTCGCGGAACAGATAAGTCCCAGGCTGGCTAAAGAGGTTTATGCAGTCACTGTAAATGGTGAGATATGGGATCTTACCAGACCTATAAACAACGATGCTACACTGAAGCTTCATAAATGGGAAGATGCTGAAGCAAAACATGCATTCTGGCACTCTTCAGCACACCTTATGGCTGAAGCTCTGGAGTCATTATACCCGGGAATGAAATTTGGAATCGGACCGGCTATTGAAAACGGTTTCTACTATGATGTTGATCCCGGGGAAGGTAACGTGATCACCGAGGCTGACCTTCTTACTATTGAGAATAAAATGAAGGAGCTGGCTGCTAAGAATCTTACGTATAGCAGAAGAGATATCAGCAAGAAAGAGGCACTCGATTTTTTCTCAAAAAAGGGTGATGAATATAAAACTGAACTTATTAGTGAACTTGAAGACGGTAAAATAACCTTATATACACAGGGTAATTTCACGGATCTCTGCAGAGGACCACATCTTCCTTCGACTGAACCTTTAAAAGCCATAAAGCTTCTGAGTGTTGCAGGTGCATACTGGCGAGGCAATGAGAATCGTAAGATGCTTACAAGAATTTATGGTGTCACCTATCCGAAACAGAAACTTCTCGATGAGTATCTGGTTTTTCTTGAAGAGGCAAAGAGAAGAGATCATCGCAGAATCGGGAAAGAACTGGAGTTATTCACCTTCTCACCAAAAGTAGGAATGGGCCTTCCGTTATGGCTTCCGAAAGGGTCAGATATAAGACAGAATCTTATCACTTTTCTTACTAAAGAACTGAGGAAGAGAGGATATAAAATTGTCACAACTCCACATATTGGAAACGTGAACCTTTATAAGACTTCAGGTCATTTTGAAAAATATGGTGCGGATTCATTTCAGCCTATATCAACCCCTCAGGAAGGCGAACAGTTTATGCTTAAACCAATGAACTGTCCTCACCACTGTGAGATATATAATGCAACACCACACTCATACAAAGATCTGCCACTCAGAATGGCTGAATTCGGAACAGTATACAGATACGAGCAGAGTGGTGAGTTACATGGACTAACGAGAGTGAGAAGTTTTACACAGGATGATGCTCATCTTTTTTGCAGGGAAGACCAGCTGAGAGATGAGTTTAAAAGCATTATCGACCTGATAATATATATCTTTAAGATCCTCAATTTCAATGACTTTACCGCTCAGGTTTCCCTTCGTGATCCGGATAACAAACAAAAATATATCGGATCAGATGAGAACTGGGAGAGAGCAGAGCGCGATATAATTGAAGCTGCAGCTGAAAAGAAGCTTGAGACAACTGTTGTCACAGGTGAGGCTGCATTCTATGGCCCAAAACTCGATTTCATGGTAAAAGATGCAATCGGAAGAAAATGGCAGTTAGGTACAATCCAGGTTGATTATAACCTTCCTGAGAGGTTTGATCTTACATACAATGGAAGTGACAATCAGAAACACCGGCCGGTAATGATTCACCGGACAATCTTCGGATCGATGGAAAGGTTTATTGCAGTATTAATTGAAAATACAGCCGGAAAATTTCCTCTCTGGCTTGCGCCTGAAAAAGCAATCATTTTACCAATAAGTGAAAAATTCAATGATTATGC